>CAYUFZ010000028.1:0-19630 GCA_964444025.1 uncultured Emticicia sp. | reverse complement strand
TACTATTGTCATAACCACTTGGCATTTTTCATAACTCAATCAGCCGTTTTTTTGGTACAAGCAAAGAACAAAAGCAACAAAAGTCCGATTCCTATGAATAATTTTGTTTTCATAGTAAGAATCATTTACGTAAAGTGTTTCGAATGTTCGGTTTGTTCAGTTTAAGTTCAAACCAAACAAACCGAATAAGAAGGAAGTTTTATTTCAATTCACGAATTTTCAAATTTTTGAAAGAAACATTATTTCCGTGGTCTTGCAACAAGATATTCCCTTTGTCTCCTGCACCAAAACCCTTGTAATTTTGATATTTTGAGCGAGCAACCAAGGCATCGAAAATATTACTTTTACGTTCGTACTCGATTACTTTGAAGCCATTTAGCCAATGTTGAACAATATTATTCGGATAAACAATGACTCGTGCTTGGTTCCAATCGCCAATTTTTCTTTGGAATCTTCTATCTAATTTATACGATGGAATCAAATCATATAAACTTGCCAATGTTCTATTTCCTGCAGCTCCCATTTTCGCATCTGGATGACGCTCATCGTCTAGTACTTGATATTCCAAACCAATTCCAGACTTTCCATTTGAGTCAAACGCCTCATTTACAAAGTATTTTACACCTGAGTTTGCCCCTTCTGTTAGCTTAAATTCAAAAACTAATTCAAACGCTCCAAATTGCTCATTCGTTACGATATCATTTCCGGTTTCAGAGCCATCAGAAGGACTTACATTAATAGTACCATCCACAACAGCCCAATGTTTTTCAGGCATTTTATCACCATGTACAGCTCTCCAGCCTGAAAAATCTTTGCCATTGAACAACAACTTAAAACCTTGAGATTTCTCTTGTTCAGACAAATCATTAAGTACTAAATTGACAACTGGGCAATTATCTAATGAGCTTGGTTTCAGATTTTCGGTTTGAATTTTAATATTTTTCCATCTAATTTCCATCCCCTCTTTCATGTTTCCATAAATGGCATGAACTTGAAGAGCAATAAATCCTTTTTTTGTCATATCATCTATTAAATGAGCTGTGGGGATTCCATTAATAAATGTACGAATGACATTTCCGATTGCTTCGATTCTGTAATGATTCCAATCTCTTCTTTTGAAAGCTTTCTTTCCTTCTGAATTAATATTGGGGATATAGAGCCAATCTCGACGAGCTTCATCATAAATTCCACCCGACCACGCTCTGTCAGACGGATCGACTTCCATCTGATAGCCATGTACCCGACCATTTTGATAATCCGCTTTTGAAAGACTTCTAAACTGTACACCAGAGTTCATTTCATCGGCAACTTTTAGGTCAAGCTCCAATACAAAATCACCGTATTCTTTTTCTGTACATAAAAATGAATTCGGAGTATTTGCTACGGTTGTGCCTACAATTTCGCCTTTCTCTACCCGATATTTGGCATTTCCGTTGAGTTGTTTCCAACCGTTTAAATCTTTCCCATTAAATAAAGAAGTCCACTTCTGAGCATGAGAAGTAGTCAACATGATGAGCGAACAAATAAAGGTGAATAATAATTTATGTTTCATTTTTACAAGATAATATTGGATTGAATAATAAATCAAAATTACTCAATTTAGCAACATTAGTCTAATAGATATTTAACTAAAAATATTAAAATTTTGATAATTTATTGCCTTTTAAGCAATACAACTTGTTAAAATTTAATAATTAATAAGGAATAAGCTGAAGATATGAAATAGAGCAAGCCTAAAAAAAGCTCCCCAGAAGGGAGCTTTTCGTCAAAATTTAATGCCTATGGTTTCCAAATATTTCTTACTTGTTTGGGCACATTCCAATGCCGAGCGTCCCTTCACAGGTACAGCATCTAATTCTATGATATTCCAGCCTTTGAATTTTATTTTTTCAAGGGCTTTGAAAACAGCCGGAAAATCGACCCTTCCTTGCCCCAATTCCACAAACTGATAGCCAGAAGTACTATCGAATGGCTTCGTATCTTTGATATGCGTCGCAAATAAAATATCTTTATATTTCAAAACAGCCTCGGCTGCATTTCCTCCACCCTGTGTATAATGAGCCACATCAAGCTCTGCCAAAACAAAATCATGGTTCATTTCATTGAAAATAATATCAACTTCTTGAGGAGTTTCGCCCAATTGGTGCATGTGATTATGATAAGCTGGCTGCACCCCTGTTTCATTTTTAACAACCTTCGCCACTTCGCTCATATTTTTAGCAAATTTAATCAATTCTTCATTGGTTGGAAGCCTATCCTTAGGTCGGGCATTGTTGGTGATTTGCAAGCTATTTCCACCTAAAGCTTTTACAAATTTAGCATGATTCAAATGCGTTTGAATATCTTTAGATATATCGTCTTGTATGCCGACATTTCCGCTCGAAAACATCACCAACTTTAAGTTATTTTTATCCAAAGTTGCTTTTAATTCTTCTGGTTTATCTTTGAAAGGGAGATAGGTATTGGCACGCAATTGGATACCTTTGAAGCCTAATGCAGCAATATCTCCTATGGCAGCCAAATCATTTCCACTCCAAGTGATGGCAGAATAAGCAATATTGAAAGATGTTTTGGCATTTCCCAAAAGGGTCTCAGGAAGCAAAGCTGCAAGTGTAATAGCAGAGGTTTGCTGAATAAAAGTTCTACGTTTCATAGTTTTGTAAGGTTTTATAGTAAAAAGAGAGATTTCCCTTTTAGAAAAATCTCTCTTTTAAAAAATATTAACACTCAATAATGAATTAATATCCAGTATTTTGAGGGAATGCCCCAGCTGTTGAACGGTCAATTTGAGTTTGAGGGATAGGACGAACATAGTGTTTGCTATCTACCGCCTGAGCTTGTGGATTGTATTGTTTCACACGCTCTACTAAGTTACCCCAACGTTTCAAATCCATCCAACGAGTTTGCTCACCAGCTAACTCTCTCGCTCTTTCTTCCATGATTAAATCAAAATTCATTTGATCTTCCGTAATCAACATTTGCTCTTTTTTACCAGGCCATCCTGCACGATAACGAACCGCATTCATTGCCGCTGTTGCTTCAGTGATTTTACCAGATTTCAATTGAGCTTCTGCCAACATCAAATACACATCCGCCAAACGGAATACAAAATAATCACGGCTACCTGATTCGTATGTTTTATCAGGACGTTTTGTATCAAAGAACTTTTGTAGAGTCGGGAACAAAGCCTCAGAATACTTACTCGGTACTAATACTTGATAAGGTTTTGTAGCACGCTCTTCTTTCGACATTTCATATCCAGGGATGAAAATAGTGGTATCTCCTGCAGCGAAAGTTAATTCAGATTTTGAATCATCAAAAGCTGCTTTAAACTTACCCGGGTTATTTGACTTCCACGTATCTCTGAATGTTTTCTTGTAACGAGAATCAACCGAACGATTATCTACGGCAAAGCAAGTTTCTAGCAAATACTTAGTTGGACGTAAACGTTTGAACGGACGACCATAGAATATATCACGGAGCATACCTGCTTGTACATCGTACTGCATTCCGAAGAATAAGTGAAGATTATTTCCTCCATTCACAGTACCTGTATTATTGGTAAGGTTTGTCAGAGGGTCAGAAGTGTACTGAACAGCAAAAACCACCTCACTATTTTTTTGGTTGTTTTCGTCAAATACACTTGCAAAATCATCTAGTAATTTATATCCATAATTATTAATCACATTGCTACACAATGCAGCAGCTTTAGAGAAATCATCGGCAGCTTTAGAGCTTGAATACGCTTTTGCTAGATATACTTTTGCCAACAAAGTTTCTGCATGAGGACGAGTCGCACGACCATAATTGGCAGATTGAGCTTTAGGCTCTAAATCAGCAATTGCATCATTCAAATCTTTGATAATTGCAGCATACATTTCTGAGTCCGAAGCTCTTTTTGTATCTTTTGAAGGTACAACCGTTTCGGTTAATCTCAAATCAACCCCACCAAATTGCTGGTGTAAAATATAATAGTAATGAGCTCTCAAAAACTTTGCTTCTGCTACTCTTAATTTTTTTTCACCATCAGCTAATGTTACTTTTGGTGCACGTTCAATAACCGCATTACAAGTATTTATACCCTTGTACAATTCATCCCAAGTATTTGCTAAATAATCTACTGTGGGGTTCAATTGAGAATCATAAAAGTGAAAACCTTTGTAACCACCATCGGCACCCGTTGCATAAATATCCGTACCATACTCGGTCATAGTAAGACCTTGTTGAGTACCATAATAGTATCTCAAGCTAGAATATGCAGCATTTACGGCATCGTTAAACCCTTTCGGGGTATTCATATAATCGTTACCGATATTAGAAATAACCGTTTCATCCAAAATATCTTGGCATGACTGCGACGTAAACATCAACGCCGCTAAACCAAAGATTTTAATGGGTTTTAATATATTATTAAGTTTCATCTTGTTTTTTGTTTAATGTACTTTAAAATTTAAATTAGAATCTCACATTCAAACCAATTGTTGTAACAGAAGTAGCTGGAACAACTCCTGAGCCAACATTCGTGATACCATTTCCTGAAGATGTGATAGTAGCCTCTGGGTCAATACCATTGTATTTGCTTCTGTAAGAAGACCAAATTTTTGGTTGTTGAATGCTTGTAAATAAGCGAAGAGACTCCATACCTAATTTTTTAGCAACACTTTGTGGGAAAGTATAACCGAAGTTAATATTTCTGATTTTTACAAATGTTCCATCAAAATAGATTAAAGAAGTATTGTAAACAGGGAATTCTTGGTTACTCTTAGGTCTTGGGAATTCATTGGTTGGATTGTTTGGTGTCCAATAATCAACCTTGATTTGTTGGTAACGACCAGCCAATTGGTTGTTGTTTTGGTGGAAACCACTCACAATCATATTTCCGAAACGTCCGAATAAGAAGAACGATAAATCAAATCCTTTATAACTAAATCTGTTGGTGATACCTGCACTAAAATTAGGAATATCCGAGCCTAACAATACTCTATCCAAACCATTGATTTTACCATCTCCGTTAGTATCTTGGACTTTGATTTGTCCAACTTCACTTCCGTAAGATTTTGCTAAATCAGCTTCATTTGACTGCCAAATACCTAGTTTTTTATAATCATAGTAAGAATTCAAAGGTTGACCGATAAACCAACGGTTTCCGATATCATCTACTTTACCGTTGTAAAGCTCAACGATTTCTTCTTTATTTTTAGTAAACGTGAAATCCGATGTCCATTTGAATCCACCTGAAGTATTGACGTTTACAGTACTTACTCCTAATTCGATACCTTTATTTCTTGTATGACCTACGTTTCTTGTTACCGCATTAAATCCTGTTGAGCCTGGTAATTGGTCAGATAATAATAAGTCGGTTGTATTCGTAACATATAATTCTAATGACCCTTGAACTCTACCTTTGAACATACTGAAATCTACCCCTACGTTAGCTGTTGAAGAAGATTCCCATTTCAAATCAGGATTACCGATTGTATTTGGTCTATAGCCAAAAGCCGCAGAATTATCCCATGCATAAGCAGTTCTGCTCAATAATCCTTGTGTTTGATATGGAGACACCCCTTGGTTTCCTACTGCACCCCAACCTGCTCTCAATTTCAATAAATCTAACCAATTAATTTCTTTCATGAAAGACTCATTACTCAAATTCCAACCCAATGCTACTCCTGGGAAATTACCATATTTAGTATTTTCACCGAAACGGCTCGAACCATCACGACGAATGGTAGCCGTTAGTAAGTATTTATCATTGAAATCATAATTGATACGAGCCATGTATGAGTTAATCGTCCATTCAGTCAATGAGCTGGCAACTCCTAATGGCAAACTTGCCGAACCTAAGCTATAAAAAGATTGTGTTTCTGCTGGTACACCTTGCACATCACCTCTGTATTGTTCAAAATTATCCTTCTGAATAGACTGAACTAAAGTAGCAGCAAAATTGTGCTTTCCAATCGTTTTGTTGTATGAAAGGATATTTTCTAAAGTATAGTTGAATCCAAAATTACTTTGAGCCGACGCTTGAGAATCTCCTAATTTACGAGCATTCGTAGCAGAACCAATAAATCTACCCGATCTTGATAAAGTAAAATCAGGACCAAAATTTACACGATATTTCAAGCCTTCCATGATTTGGAATTCTGCAAACAAACTATTGAAAATTCTGTATTTCTTTGTCTCATCAATTTGAGCTCCTGGAACAATTTCCGCCAATGGGTTTGTCAACAAAGCATCATTCGTTGGCGAGAAAATAATATTCCCTTTATCATCGTAAGGAGCTGCCAAAGGATTTTGTTGCAAAGTGAACGCATAAGGATTCAAATTTTCACCATTTTTCAAACTATACATCATATAAGACGACAAGCCAATTTTAGCCCACTTATTCAATTGATGGTCAATATTTGCTCTCAAAGACATACGAGTATAATCCAAGCCATCCGAAACACCTTTGTCTTGGAAATAAGACCCTGAAATATAGAATTGTGTTTTATCGTTTCCTCCTTGAATACCCAATGAGTGGTTTTGCATCACACCATTGTGTAAAATCATGCTTTGCCAATCGGTGTCAGTTCCATTTGCCAAACCTTTGGCAACGGCTGGGTCACCACCTAATACAGCTACTTTAGAATCTGCCGCAGCATCAGCAACACCTGTTGCTACTGGATTACCGTTGGCATCTTTGTACAAACCAGTTGCTCGGTAAGCCTCTCTTACGTATTCAGCAAACTCTGGACCTGAAAATAAATGTATTTTATCTAATGGCTTCGACACACCACCATAAGTATCAAATGTAATGGTAGTTTTTCCTTTCACTGCCCCTCTCTTAGTTGTTACAAGAACCACACCATTCGCACCTCTTGCACCATAAATAGCTGTTGCCGTTGCATCTTTCAATACCTCCATCGATTGAATATCATTTGGGTTCAAATCTTCATAGCCTGCCGACAATGGAATACCATCTACTACATAAAGAGGGTCATTTCCTGCATTAAATGAACGACGACCACGAATCAAGATTTTTGGCACCGAACCTGGTCTTGAACCCGACTGCGACACATCTACCCCTGCCACACGTCCTTGCATAGCCTGACCCAAACTTGTGATTGGCATTTCTTGAATTTGTTTCGCACTTACTTGAGAAATAGCACCCGTTGTTTGGCTTTTCTTTTGAGAACCATACCCAACTACTACTACCTCGTTCAATGTTTCTGCATCTTCTTCTAAAGCTACATTCACTGTTGTCTGATTCGATACTTTCACTTCAGCAGATTTATACCCGATATAACTGAATACCAAGGTTACGTTGCCTGAAGCAGAAACCGAATACTTTCCTGTTGCATCAGAAATAGCACCGGAAGCAGTACCTTTCACCGTGACGCTCACGCCCGGAAGACCATTGCCTCCCACATCCGAGACTTTTCCCGAAATTGTTCGATTTTGTGCCTGGACAATTTGCCAGCTTAGCAATAATGCCAAGCAAATTGTCAATTTTTGTAGTAATTGTTTCATACCTAATTGAAAATAAGGATTGAGTTAATAAATAAAGGTAAAATTAGAAAACTTTAAAAGTTAAAATTTTTCATTAGAATAGTTACAAATTTAGAGCTTTACAAATAGGTTTACCACTAAAATTTAACTAATTTCTAATATTTTTTTGTCGAATAAAGGACTTTTTCACTAAAATGAGTTCAATTTATCATCAAAATAATGAAATTTTAGCCACAATTGATTAAATTTAAGACTTGACGCTAAAAACAAAAAATATTAATTATGCTAAATTTTTTCGATAAAAAACACAATTTCAAAAGCCAAAATATGTACTTTTTCAATAATTACTAGTATTTTTTTTCAAATTTATCTATCTCTTTTAATGTAAGATGTAACAAGTATTCTGCTTCTGCAAATTTTTCTTTAATAATCTTTATGCAATCGTTGTCGGGAACGTTTGCGAAACTAATTCGCTCTTTTTATTTTGAATTTAGTAACATGTATTCATCACTTCGAAGAACTTTTGCAGGGCTTTGTTTTGAATAAAAAAATTGTATTTTATCAAGATACTGTCTTTTTCTGATACGCTCTTGTCTTCAATTTCAATTTGAAGCAAAATTATTGCAAAAAATTATTATATTTGCTTTGCTATCAAATACAATACGGGTGTTTGCCAAGTATTCTTTCAAACCATTTTATTTATTGAGAATATGAAACCACAATTGCTGAAAATTTCCAACCCTGCTGATTATTCCTTCAACTTGTTTGTACAAGATGTTCCTTATTTTTCTACCCCATGGCATTATCATCCTGAATATGAAATTGTATTGGTGCTAGAAAGTACCGGCAAACGATTTGTTGGAAGTAGCATCACCGATTTCAAAGCTGGTGATTTGTGCATGATTGGTTCATTTTTGCCTCATTATTATCGAAACGACGACCATTATTATGCCAAAGAATCTAAAATTAAAGCAAAATCGCTCGTCATTCATTTTTTAGAAGACTTTATGGGGGATAAGTTTCTGCAATTACCCGAAAGTCAAAGTATTAAAGCATTACTAGAACGCTCGAAAAGAGGATTGAGTTTTGGTGAGAAAACCGTACAAAAAGTAGCCCCTAAATTCAAAAATTTACCAAATTTGACTGGTATCGAAAGGCTTTTGGAGATGATTTCAATTTTGAAGATTTTGAGTGAAAGCGATGATAAACAAGACCTCACAACCAACCCTATTTCGCTCCGAAACGAAGTTGATTCTGCCCGAATGAATAAAGTTTTTGAATTTGTGATGCAGAAATATCAAGAAGAGATACAATTAAAAGACGTAGCAGACTTGGCAAATATGAGTGAGTCGGCGTTCAGCAGGTATTTCAAAAAAAGAACCCGCAGAACTTTTACTCAGTTTTTGGCAGAAATTCGTATCGAACATGCTTGTAAATTATTAACAGTCGATAAATTAAGTGTAGCTGAAATTTCGTTTGAAAGCGGTTTTAACAATTTATCAAATTTTAACCGCCAATTCAAAGCCATCAAAAAAATTACGCCATTGGCATACCGAACAAAATTCTTAGAATAGAAAGCACCTTCTTTCTATTCTAATGCTTCGGGCAATCGCATTGGTTACGGCCTTTGAACAATCCCCACATGAAACCTTTCTTTTTTCGATAACGACCACTTTTATTTTTTTTCCCTTTACTCGAAAGGCTTTCTTTACTACTCGTAATATGCCAGGAATTTTCCTTCGCTTCGACCACTCCTGCCAATAAAAATGACAGTAAAACTAACATGATTATTTTCTTCATTCATTAATAGTATTTATGAGGTACTAACGTATTTTTGAGTTTTTTCTTACATAAATAATCTCCAAATTCCCGAAATAAGTAATAGAATTAAAGAAAATGGGGTCAAAACTTTCCACGAAAGATACATCAATTGGTCGATACGCAGCCTCGGCAATGTCCATCTTATCCACATTTGTGTCAATATTAAAAGATATGATTTGCTCAATAACCAAAAACCTCCCCAAGCATCACTGCTCCAATGACCCAATTTTCCGCTTGTCCAAGTCCCTAATTTTATAAAACCCATGTCTGGAAATGGACTATTCCAAGCACCAAAAAACAAAATCACCCCCAAAACAGATACCAAAAGCATCATGCCATACTCGGAAAGCATCATGATTGCCCATCGAAAGCCTGAGTATTCGGTATGAAAACCACCTATCAACTCCGACTCTGCCTCGGGTAAATCAAATGGAGCCCTGTTACACTCAGCTAATCCGGCAATGTAAAAGATGATAAAAACAAATATAAGAGTCGGGCTTCGGAATATATTCCAAGACAAAAAACCTCCAATTTCATTGACTTCCACGCCAGTTGCTTGTAAGCCAAAAAGATAATTCTTCTCAGTAGAAAAGAACCCTTGCTGAAAACTAATTTCCTGTAAATCAAGTGTTTGAGAAATAACAACGACACACAAAACGCTCAATCCAAGCGGAATTTCGTAAGAAATAATTTGAGCAACTGCCCTCATCGCCCCCAAAAGTGAATATTTATTGTTAGACGACCAACCCGCCATTAATACCCCAATAACATCGAGAGAGACTATCGACAAAAGCATAAACACACCCGTATCAGTAGCAGACCCTCTCAAATTTGGAGAAAAAGGGAATAGAGCAAATCCGGCAAAAATAGAAGAAAAGATAATAAAAGGGGCTATTTTAAATAAAGATTTGTCGGCAGCTTTCGGGACAATATCTTCTTTCTGAATCAGTTTCAGCAAATCTGCCACCAATTGTAATAATCCCCATTTACCAACCTCCATCGGACCAATCCTATCCTGAATGAAAGCAGACACTTTACGCTCAACGTAAACTGATACAACAACATTTGCAAAAATTAAAGCTAGAAAAATTAAAATAGTTACTATCATTGTTTATTTCGTAATGTCATTGTTTTTCAGAATTTACATCCTTTTTGCAATCGGTAAATGGGGAATTTTATTGATTAAAATTCAGCATTTTTCGGAGTTCTCGGGAAAGGAATCACATCTCTGATGTTGGTCATTCCCGTTACAAACAATACCAAACGCTCGAAACCTAGACCAAAACCAGCATGAGGAGCTGAGCCAAATTTACGAGTTTCGAGGTACCACCATATATTTTCTGGGTCAATACCAACCTCTTTGGTACGAGTCAATAATTTATCATAATCATCTTCTCTCTGCGAGCCTCCGATAATTTCACCGATTCCTGGAAATAATACGTCCATCGCACGTACTGTTTTTCCATCTTCGTCTTGCTTCATGTAAAAAGCTTTAATTTCTTTCGGATAATTGGTCAAAATTACTGGTTTCTTGAAATGCTTCTCTACTAAATAACGCTCATGTTCGGATTGTAAGTCAATACCCCATTCTACCGGAAACTGAAACTTCTTTTCTTTGTGAGGTTTTGATTTTAACAAAATATCAATTGCCTCTGTATAAGTCAATCGCTCAAATTTATTTTCTACCACAAATCTCAGTTTGTCCAATAAACTTAATTCGCTTCGTTCGTTTTGTGGCTTATTTTTTTCTTCTTCCAACAATCGTTTCTCCAAAAATACCAAATCATCTGCACAATTTTCCAAGGCATAATTAATCACGTATTGTACAAATTCCTCTGCAAGATTCATATTATCTTCCAGCTCATAAAACGCTACTTCAGGCTCAATCATCCAAAACTCTGCCAAATGTCGAGTAGTATTTGAATTTTCAGCACGGAAAGTTGGACCAAAGGTATAAATTTTAGACAAAGCCAATGCCCCTAACTCTCCCTCCAATTGTCCAGAAACAGTTAAACTTGTTTGACGACCAAAGAAATCCTGCGAATAGTCTATCTCGCCATCTTCTGTTTTAGGAGGGTTTTTGATGTCAAAATTAGTCACATGAAACATTTCTCCAGCACCCTCCGCATCAGATGCCGTGATGATAGGTGTGTTTAGATAGAAAAAACCTCTGTCATGATAAAATTTATGTACCGCATAAGCCAAGGTATGACGAATACGAAAAACAGCACCAAAAGTATTGGTTCTAAAGCGTAGGTGGGCTTTTTCTCTTAAAAACTCCAACGAATGTTTTTTCGGCTGCATCGGGAATGTTTCGTCTGCTGTGCCATAAACAATCACTTTGGAAGCCTGAACCTCAACCGCTTGGCCCGAACCCATCGAAGGGACTAATTTTCCGGTTACTGCCACACAAGCTCCCGTCGAAATTTGTTTCAATATTTCTTCGTCGATATTTCCTCCCTCTACCACTGCTTGGATATTATGTATAGTAGAACCATCATTAATGGCAATAAACGTTACGGCTGCTTGTCCTCTTTTGGTTCTTACCCAACCTTTTACGGTCACTTCTTGTTCGCTTGGCGATAGCTTCAGTAATTCCTTGATTTGCATAATTCTTTATAATTCTTGAATGGACTGCAAAAATAGAAAAAAACACGCTTATAGTTTCATTTTATCGGCTATTATATCTATATTTTTGTCTTTTAAAGCGATAAAATCAAAATTTCGACCTATTCTTTGGCTTTTCGCTTCCGCAAATGCAATCTCTATCCTGATGTGATTTATTCATTTTACTTTCATTGCTTAGGCTTTTTTGTTTAATTTTGCAGCAAAATCAATATTCATAATCAAAAGCAATGGCACTTAGCGAACAAGAAATTTTGCGTCGTCAGAAAAGACAAGAGTTAATGGCAATGGGAATTGACCCCTACCCGGCTGATTTATTTGAAGTAAATGTAACAGCTGCCGACCTTACAAACAATTTTGAAAAGAATTCAGAAAATTATAAAAATGTTTCAATAGCTGGAAGGTTGATGTCTTTCCGAATCATGGGAAGTGCATCTTTTGCAGAATTACAAGATTCAAGCGGTAGAATCCAATTGTATTTCCGAAGAGATGACTTATGCCCAGACGAAGATAAAACCCTTTATAATACAATTTTTAAGAAATTATTGGATATCGGAGATATTATCGGGGTTAAAGGCTATGGCTTTACGACACAAACAGGTGAGGTATCTATCCACGTGACAGCATTCAAAATCCTTAATAAATCACTCCGACCATTGCCAGTTGTCAAAGAAGTGGACGGAAAAATATTCGATGCTTTTTCTGACCCCGAACAACGCTATCGCCAACGCTACGTCGATTTGATTGTAAACCCTCATGTAAAAGAGGTTTTTATCAAAAGAGCTAAAATTATCAGCACGATGCGTCGCATTTTTGATGAAAAAGGTTGGCTTGAAGTAGAAACTCCTATTCTCCAACCCATCCACGGAGGAGCTGCGGCTAGGCCTTTTGCTACCCATCACAATACCCTAGATATTCCGCTTTACATGCGTATTGCCAACGAATTATACCTGAAAAGACTTATCGTCGGTGGATTTGACGGGGTATATGAATTTGGCAAAATGTTCAGAAATGAAGGAATGGACAGAACCCATAACCCAGAATTCACTTCTTTAGAATTTTATGTTGCCTACAAGGATTATGAGTGGATGATGGGAATCACGGAAGAAATTTTTGAAAAAGTAGCCTTGGCAGTCCACGGCTCTACAACATTCCGCTTGGGAGAAAATACATTAAACTTCGCAGGGCCATTTGAAAGACTCAGCATCTTAGATGCCATTGAAAAATACACAGGTGTTAATTTTGGCGATTTAAGTGAAGAGGAAACCCAGGCTTATTGCCGTCAATGGGGCATCGAAATTGATGACACCATGGGTAAAGCCAAATTAATTGATGAAATTTTCGGGGAAAAAGTCGAATCTCATTTGATTCAGCCAACCTTTATCATTGATTATCCGGTCGAAATGTCGCCTCTTACCAAAAAGCATAGAAGCAAACCCGGATTGGTGGAAAGATTTGAATTGTTTGTGAATGGAAAAGAAGTTGCCAATGCTTATTCAGAATTAAACGACCCAATTGACCAAAGAGAGCGTTTCGAAGAACAAGCACGTTTGGCAGAACGAGGCGATGACGAAGCAATGGTAATGGATGAAGATTTTATTCGCTCATTGGAATACGGAATGCCTCCAACAGCAGGAATTGGCATTGGAATCGACCGTCTGACTATGATGCTTACCGACAATGTAAGTATTCAAGAAGTATTGTTTTTCCCTCAAATGAGACCAGAGAAGAAACAAGAATTATCTCAAGAATCCGACTATGAAGCCATTGGTATTCCAAAAGTATGGATTCCAGCTCTACAAAAAATGGGTTTTTTAATGGTTGAGCAACTCAAAGGAGCTAATGCCAATAAAATTTTCAATGATTTGGGGGGAATGAGAAAAAAACTTAAAATAGATGATAAAATGCCAAGCAAAGAAGAGATTGAGGCTTGGGTAAAGTAATTATTTTAGGCTGTCTTTTAGAAGG
The DNA here is from genome assembly GCA_964444025.1 of uncultured Emticicia sp. Taxonomy (GTDB): domain Bacteria; phylum Bacteroidota; class Bacteroidia; order Cytophagales; family Spirosomataceae; genus Emticicia. The sequence goes on along the minus strand of CAYUFZ010000028.1, from coordinate 5,725 downwards.
CAGCCTTTTTTTATCATTAAAAACAAATCGGGGGAGTGTATTATCCTCAAAGGCTATTTCGGCGAATACTAAAAAAAGGATTTTTTATCTTGATTTGCTTTTTATCCAATAACAAAGCAGCAGCCGTTCTCCCCATGGTTTCAAAATCTGTTGAAATGACCGTTATTTCCAGCAATTCTTTCAATGTGGTATCATTAAAAGAAATCAAACCAATATCTTTCCCTAATTGCCAATTTAGCTGCCTTGACTTTTTTATCAGTTCGGCTAAATCGGTTTCCTCCACCACCAAATATGCCGTTTGCTTGTTTAATGTTTCGTCAATATTTTCTTTAATTTGGTACTCTTTGGCGAAATTGACACAAAATTGACGAAATCCACTGATTATTTCTCGAGGATAGCCCGCTTCATTCGGAAATATCAGTACTAAATTATGATATTTTGAAAGCAAATCCTTCAGCTCGTCCAAGGCATCAAATATATCACGTTCAAAATCTTGATAGACACTCAAACATGGTTTGGTATATTCTGGTAAATCTTTATCTAACAAAACCAATTCATCTGCCGGGATTTTTTCCATGGCTTTCAGAGCCACTGCCTTATCCGAATCTGAACTAAAATGCGGCATGATGACGAAATAATTATACTTTCCGATATTATTTTCGATAATTTCCGAAAATATTTTTGCGTCGTAATGATAAATCTGCAAATCCACATTCGATTTATTACCCAAAACTTTTAGAAAAGCATAATAAATGATTTTTTTATAGGAGCTTAATTTATTGAAAACCAACAAAATTTTCATTTTTTGGCTATCCGTTCCATTTACATAGAATCCTTTTCCTTGTACCGAGCTGATGTATCCACGCTCTTTGAGCTCACGATATGCTTTTTCAACCGTATCACGGGCTAAATAATATTCTTCACTCAATTCGCTGATGGAAGGCAATTGCTGATTTTTTTTCAAAACCGAACGCTCAATGTCTGCAATGACAGATTGTACAATCTGCTTATATTTTGGAGTTTTGTCTTTAGGATTAAACTGAAGCTTGTACATAGATTTCAAACATTTAAGATTCCAAGCGAATAGACCACAGCACAAAGATGTTTAAAAAAAACAAAAGAAGAATCATGTACTTGGGGGCATTAATCAAAAAAATCAATAACCACATAAAAAAATAAAGTGCCAGATTAAAACCGGCACTCTATTCCTCGTAACCCAAAAAGTAAAAATTAACCACGAGTAAACATCATGAAACTCGAATAGTTGTCTTCAATTTCAGCATAAGTGCTACATTTTGACCTGTATTGCTAAGGTACTTTCGATAGCAACGCCTAAATTCGGCAGCCTTCCTACGTGAAATAAATATCTTGTGATCGTGAACCAATATTTCTCCTCCACGACAATTAAAATACAAATCTTTTACATGCTCGAGATTAATCATATAAGAACGATGTGGTCTCACAAAATTTGTAAACTCCGCAAGCTCTTCCTCAAATACTCTCAACGTCTTAGAACTTAAAATTTCTCTACCATCTTTGAGCTTAAAAATCGTATAATTTTTTGCACTCTTCAGGTAAATAATATCCGACAACTGTACCATATTCCGCTTACCCGCTACTCTCATTGCTAAATCTTCATCAATCGGAACATTAACCATTTTTTTGAATCCACCGAAGTTATCCAACCCCATTGTATTCTTGTAAAGTAACTTTGTCATAAGCGTAAAAGGGAAAGCTATCTGTTAAATAATGGGTGCAATTTATGTTCCAAAAATAGTCCCCACAACAACAAATCGGTAAATGGTAGGGAAAATTCGGTAAATGGCAATTAATACTTAACTATTGGAATTTACCCAAAACACGCATCGCCACAAAATATACCAATTTAATAGAGTATGTTTTTTTACTTCTTTGCAAAACAACAAAATAACCAAATTGCCTATTTTTTTAATCAAATAACAAAAGAAGAGGCACGATTTTTGATAAATTCAAAAAAATAGGCTTTTCGGACTTATTACCATTATGACCCTTCAAAAATTAGTCAGCATTGCATGCTTTATTCTTATGTCTTTCCATTCTGGAGCACAATCCTCATCGGTAGAGCTTCTGAACAAAGCAGATAAAGCATACGACCATTTGAATTACTCGAAAGCCATTGAGTATTATGAAAACTATTTCAAAAAGTTTTCCAACAACGACATTTCTACCATTCAATCAAAAATCAAACTCGGAACAGCCTATAAAGTATCCAAAAACTATAAAGATGCCGAAAGGGTTTTTGCCGAAATAATTCAAAATCATGAAATTCACCTGACAAACCACCCAGAAGTCTATAAACTATTTGCTCAAATACTCACTGGCAATGGCAAATATTCGGAAGCAAATTTATATTGGCAGAAATATAATCAACTCAACTCGGGGGATTCTCAGGGAGAAGCCTTCATCCGATTGAATAATAATCGAGAAGCTCTTCAGAAAAACACAGACAGCTACAAAATCGAATATGTAGGAATTAATTCAAGCGTGGCAGAATTTAGTCCTATCTATTATAAAAACGGGCTTGTATTTGTCTCGGGAGCAAATAACAACCCAATCATCAAAAGGGTGTTTAGTTGGGATAACTCCAATTTTCTTGATTTATATTATCTCGAAAATTTAAAGAAATTAGAAAGCGAAATAGATACCCCTCCAGGCATCAGTTCGGGCAATACCAATCATAAAAGTAAAGCGGTATTGAACCAAAATACCTCTACTACGGCAAACGACAATCGTTCGATAGTGGCTCAAGGAAATTTGATGGATAAATACGAAGAAAAACCAAGTATCCCAACAGTCCCTTTCAACAAGAAAATCAATTCTAAATACCATGAAGGCCCTTGTAGTTTTTTTCACGATGGGTCAAAAATAATATTTACAAGAAATTCAGTTACAAATACCCAAGAAACAAATCGATTGAAGCTCTATTCTGCCGATTTTGAGAATAATTCATGGGGAAAAATAAAAGAATTACCATTCAATAGCAATGAATATTCCTGCGGGCATCCGACCCTCACGAAAAACGACAAGGTTATGTATTTTGTATCAGATATGCCCGGTGGCTATGGAGGAACAGATATTTGGATGACCAAGAACATGAATGGCGAATGGTCAAAACCCCAAAATTTAGGAGGTATTATCAACACAAAAGGCAATGAAATGTTTCCTTTTATTGATTCGGAAGGTAATTTATATTTCTCTTCAGATGGACATGCCGGCTTGGGAGATTTAGATATTTTTTTCGTCGAAATGAATGCTCAAACGGGAGTGATTGACGGGAAAGTTCGAAACCTTGGCTATCCATTCAACACAAATAAAGATGATTTTGGTATCATTACAGATGCCGCAAGAAAAAAAGGGTTTTTTAGCAGCAATAGAAAAAGAGGCGGTAATGATGACGATATTTATAAATTTTCCCGTGAAGGGAGTCTTTTTGCTTGCAGAGATTTAGAATTGTCGGTATTGGACGAAAATAGCAAAAATCCTATTGCCAATGTTGATATTCAAATCAAACCAAATACCTCGAATGGGCAATCTGTCTTCAAAACCAATACAAACGGAATATCTAAAGTTTGTCTCGAAGCAGACCAAGAATTCAGTTTGTCAATTCAAAATAATACATTTGAAACACAAGAATTAACTTACTCCAACAAAGATGATTCGGACTATGAAGTGGCAAGTTTAACAATATTTTTAAAAAAGAAAAACATTGAAAACACCCTTGGCACTAGCAAAAACAAGCCTTTAGTCTCGATTACAAATAGCCAAAGCACCTCAAATGTATTTCGTGGCATTGTTTCGTCAGGAACAGACGGTACCTTTATCCCCAATGCCAAACTTACCTTTGTCAATCAATGTACCAAAGAAATACAAGAAAGCTATTCGGACAATAGCGGATACTACGAATTTAAAAGAGAATTAAATTGTGACTATATTTTAGAAACAGCAAAAGTAGGTTACGGCTCTATCAAACAATTGATTGAAAAAGCCCCCGTTATACCCAAAACAGAGAGAAAAGCTCAGCCTCTAAAACCCAATATTCCTTCATTATTTGACACAAAATTGTATAAAATAGATGATATTATCAGACTTGAAAATATTTATTACGAAAATATCGAATTTAAACTAAATAATAGCACCATTCGGGAGATTGAAAAAATAGCCGGTATTTTGCAGAAAAACCCTCGACTAATTATCGAAATAAGCTCCCATACCGATAGCCGAGGAGACGCCAAAGAAAACATGATTTTATCTCAAAAAAGAGCAGACGAAGTACAATTTTATTTATTGAAATTTGGTATTGACAAAAGCAGAATCAAGGCTATTGGAAAAGGCGAAAACGAACCCCTGAACGAATGTATCGAGGGTATGCAATGTACAGAATTAGAATATCAGCGAAACAGACGAACGGAGTTTAAAATTATTTCTATCGATAAAAAAGGAGGGAACTGAAAATCCCCTCCCCTTTTTTGGTCTATTTTTTTAGTTTTTGTAGTTCATTTTTTACAAAATCCATCAATTCTGCAATATATTCTTTTGAAAAATCGAAACGAATGTCTGCTGCTTCATAAATTTCTCCAATAGTAGCAGTATAGCCCAATCGTAAAGCACGAATGTACGCATCTAAGCCTTTTTTTGGATTTTCCTTATAATTTTTCCAAACACTAATCGCCCCTAATTGAGCCATTCCATATTCTATATAATAAAACGGAACTTCATAAATATGTAATTGTCTTTGCCAAAGATATTGCTTAAACTTCTCAAAACCACTCCAATTGGTGATTTTATCTGCAAATTGATGGTAAACTTTGACCCAATTTTCTTGCCGTTCTTCTTTGGTATGTGATGGATTTTCGTAAATCCAATGCTGAAATTTATCTACTGTCGCTATCCAAGGCAATACCTCCAAAATATCCTCCAAATGTTCGATTTTAGCTCTTTTCAAGTCCTCTTCTTTTTCAAAGAATACATTCCAATGCTCCATAGAAATTAACTCCATAGACATCGATGCCAATTCTGCAACCTCAGAAGTTGGATTGCGATAGGCATTTATTGGCAAATCTCTCACTTCGAACGAATGAATGGCATGACCACCCTCATGCACCATCGTGACCACATCTCTGAGGCTTGAGGTAGCATTCATGAATATAAATGGCACACCGATTTCTTCCAACGGATAATTATACCCTCCTGGAGCTTTCCCTTTTCTTGATTCTACATCAAAATGCCCCATTCTTCGCATAATTCTGATATAATCTGCCAATTTTGAATCAATTTTATCAAAACAAATAATCGTTTTATCTAATAAATCTTCGCCATTGGAAAAAGGCTTTAAAGCAGGTTTTCCGTCAGGATCTACTTTCAAATCCCATGGTCTCAATTCTTGTTGCTTTAGTTTTTCCAAACGCTCCTTTGCCATGTCGTTGATAAGTTTTTATTTTAATTGAATCCATCAATGCGTTACGGGACCAACCTTCTTGAATGACCATATTGGCATACCAAAGACGCTCCTCTAAGGACTTAACTCCTTCAAATATAGCTATGTTATGTCAGCAAATGGAAATTCATATACAGCGTCTGCAGATACTTGAACAACATCCTGATCACATTCAACAAAGGTTGATTTTTCTAACAATATGAATAATATCAGCAGCTTGAGCAGCAAGTTTCGGCAACCTCCAAAACTGTC
>CAYUFZ010000027.1:5133-19670 GCA_964444025.1 uncultured Emticicia sp. | reverse complement strand
GGTTATTGGGATGTTGAAGAAGGAGCAATTTTGCCCATGCACCAACATTTCCATGAACAAGTCACGCAGGTTTTAGAAGGAAAGTTTGAATTGACCGTGGGTGAGCAAACAAAAGTATATGAGAACGGACAAATAGCAGTGATTGCTCCCCATGTTATACATGGAGGAAAAGCACTTACAAAATGTAAAATATTTGATATATTTTGCCCCGTAAGAGAAGATTATCAAGTGTAATGTTGAAGTATTTAATGTTTTGTAAAATAATTTTAATCTATTGAAAATGAAAAGCTTAATTAATTTTACTAAGCAATTTGTACTTCAAGTATGCTTCTTATTGATGTCAAATCTGCTTTTCGCCCAGAAGATTGAAACTAAAAACTCAGCAGTTGCCAAAAGAAACAACATAGCTCACGATACCGATAAAAGAGCATCGGAAACCGAACAGCTTCTTGCTCGCCTAAGAGCCACAGAAGATAGACTCGAAATCTTAAATCTTTTGGCTGGTTCTGCGTTTAGTTCTGATGTTGCTTCCGAAGCGTATTGGACAAAAATGTTTACAGAAGATGCTACTTTTGATAGAGGAGTAAAGCAAGATAAAGGACGAGAAGAAGTCCTAAAAATTATAAACGCCCCCGAATAAAAAGTGGCGATAAAAGCAGGAATGACTCACTTGGCAACATTTCGCATGTTCGCAATATCTCTAAAATACTATTGACCACATCTCGTAAATCATGCTTTCGCTTTCTCTGCTCTTGTAAAGTTTATGGATAAGTCGGATAGAACTGTTTCTCTTGAAATGCCTTCGTAAGATTTTTAAGTTCGATTACTTTATCTTCGATTTCCATGATAGCTTTACAAATGTTTCTTTAAATTTGATGTTGTAATATAAAAAATATGCGATGGAGTTACTGATTAATCATTTTAAAAAATATATTCCACTTGACGAAGACCAATTAAAAATGATTGAGTCAAGAATTGTAAAACGAAAAATCAAGCGTCGTCAAATGATTTTACAAGAAGGCTTCGTTTGCAAACATTATTCATTTGTCAATCAAGGACTTTTTAGAATGTATGGCATTGATGACAAAGGTTTTGAACACAATATTCAGTTTGCAGCAGAAGGCGATTGGATAGCCGACCTTGGAAGTTTCCACTCAAAAAAGCCAAGTCAGTTATTCATTGAAGCCTTAGAACCTTCTGAAATCATTCAAATTGAACAAAAAGACCTTTATTTTTTATACATCAATATTCTTAAACTTGATAGAGTTTTTAAGGTAACAATCGAAAATAAGTTTATTGAATTACAAAACCGTGTTTTACAAACATTCAGCTCCACTGCCGAGCAACGCTACCTCAGTTTTCTCGAACACTACTCAAATTTAGCTTCTCGCTTACCAAATACCCAAATCGCTTCCTATTTAGGCATTACGCCTGAATTTTTAAGCAAAATTCGTAAAAATTTATCTACTAAATCTTAATCTACATTAAGGTTATTTCTTAATATAGATTAAGGGTATGTGAAGCTTTTCTATTCTAATTTTGCAAAAAATAGCGTATGTTAGACTCATCCGATGAAAATCTAGCATAGAAGCCTTTGAGAGCCCAAGAGGATATTTGCAAATTATTGAAATAATTTGCAGCGATTTTCTAAATATACACTGGGAATTAGTAAATATTATGCCCGAAAAAGATAAATATGGCATCCGATTTTCCTACGCACTTTGTTTCGAGGAGCGACAAATACCAATAGTAAATAGCTCGAAATTTATGCTGCAAACAACTATCGGCTGTCAAATAGAAGGCTTGAATATACTCTTGATGGGCTTTTAAAGCATAAATAGTCTCCACAAAAATAACCTTTATTTATTAAGCCAAAAATATATTATTCATGGCATTATCCAATTTTTTAAAATGAAAAAACATATTCTAATCGGCTTAATTTGCCTATTTTCTATCGAAAGTTTTGGGCAACAAATCAAGTTTGGTAAGCAAATCTTTGAGCTACATAATGTTACAGGTGCGGTAGTTAATTTTCAAGGCAAAAAAGTTCTTAAAGTTGAACGTGACTTAAAAGCTTTACCTTTTGATGAAAAAAAATTAGAAAAAACCGTTGATGATAAGCATTATGCTCGTCTTCTTGGCATTGATGACTTTGAAAATGGCACAATTGAGGTGAAAATGTATAGTCAAATCCAAAATCCTTCGCCATATCTGCCAGCGGCAGGCTTTATTGGTTTGTATTACAGAATCAAAGAGGATGATTCAGCTTGGGAATCTATCTATTTACGACCAAAAGTTGGAAGAATCAACAACCAAATGGCACGAAATCATGCCGTACAATACTTTTCATATCCCGATTTTAAGTTTCAGACATTGAGAGATAAATTTCCTGCGGGTTCGTACGAAGGTTCTGCACCTGTGATGCTCAATGAGTGGATTACGATGCGTTTAGAAATAAATGGAGAAACTGTCGAAATGTTTATCAACGATATGAAATACTCCTCATTTATTGTCAATAAAATGTTGGGCAATAGCAAAAAAGGCTATGTTGGGCTGTATGTTGATATTGCCACGACTGGTTATTTCAAAGATTTGAAAGTAACCAAAAGGGCATTGAAAGAGAAAAAAGAAGAAGGTAAAGTAGGAGATATTTAAAATTATAAATAATTGATATGAAGAAAATTACCGTTTATTTACTTGCCTTCTTTACTATTTGTGCATTTCAAGGCAATGGTCAAATCATTGACAATGAAATTTATATAAACCCAAATATTGGAACAAATACCAACAAGGGAACAAAAGAGAACCCTTTAAAGTCGTTAAGCGAAGCTGCCAAACGGATAAGTGTTGCTGAAGGAGAAGGCTCAATTACTGTTTTTCTTTCAGCGGGAGTTTATGGTATGAGCGAAACTGCTGATTTTAATCCTAAAAATTGGAAGTTTTCAAAAGTAAATCGCTTAACGATTCGTGCTGAAATTTTGCCAGACGATGCCAATTGGAACCCCGCCGAAATGCCGATAATGATTTCTACAATGCCTTTTTCAGTTGAAAAAAATGATAAAGGAGAAATAACTGGCGGACAGAACTTTGGAATCATGATTCAAAACAGCCACGTAACTATTCAAGGATTAAGAATTTTGGGCGAACCAGTTCATGAAAATCCATCGAAGGGCGTTTTGGTTAGAAATTATCCAATTATGTGGGAAGGTAAAAATTTAGAAGATTTTAGAGTTTCGCAATGTTTGTTTTTGGGTAATAAATATGCTTTGCCTAACCATTTAGGTATTTTAGCAAATGGAAAAGAACAGGAAATTGACCATTGTGTATTTTATGGTGTTAAAGATGCTGTGGTTTTGTGGAATAGCCCAGCAACAAATTCATCTATGCACCATAATCTTGTGATTGACAGCTATGGTGGCATTGTTTGGACTTGGTCGGCAACGCCTGATTTCAAATTTTATAACAATGTAGTCAGTAATGCAAATGTACTTTGGATGCTAAACAAGGACGAAAAAGATTCCTTTGCAATTGAAAATTCTGTCATTGTAGGTTATAATTCTTTTGTAAACAAAGGCGGAGGCCCGCAAGGATTTGGAGAAAAAGCATCTGATGAAAAGCTAAAATTGGGCAAAGATGTAATCTTGAAAAAAGAAGGCAAATTAGAAGTGATAGAAGACCAAACCAATAAATACTTTTTACATATTAAAACAGGTACTTTGGGGTCTGATTTAGGGGCTGGATTGTTCATAAACTCAAAATAAACAATTATGAAAACCTTGTTAAGTTTCTTTTTATTGGCTATTTATGCAAATATATTTGCCCAGAAAATCAGTTTAGATACAAAAAACCTTTTGCCAAATCAGGTTTACATGTCAGCTGAGAAACTGGATGGTAAAGCTGTTGTAAGAGTTATTAAAGATTCTACTTTACAAGCTGTGGACGAACCCACATTTGTCAAAATCAAAGATGTGGATTTTAAAGACGGTATTGTTGAAGTGATGGTTTTGAGCCGATTACATCAAAAAGCTCGCCCCTCTGACCGTGGATTTATTGGGATGGCCTTCAGAATCAATGCTGATAATTCAAAATTTGAGTGTATCTATATTCGTCCTACCAATGGCCGTGCCGAAGACCAGATTCGCCGTAATCACTCGATTCAATATTTCTCTTTTCCTGATTTTAAATTTCCAAGACTACGAAAAGAATCGCCAGAAATGTATGAATCTTATGCAGATATGGGGCTGAACGAATGGATTAAAATCAGAATAGAAGTAAAAGGCAAACAGGCAAAATTGTTTTTAAATGACAATAAACAACCTTCATTGGTGGTAAATGACCTCAAGATGGGAACTGATGCTTCGGGTGCTTTAGGGCTTTTTGTTGATGTTGGTACAGAAGGATATTTTAGAGATTTGAAAATAACAAAATGGTAAATAGCAAAATAAGGGCATGTTTGAAAATTATATTTTGTATTTGAGTTGTTTTTCAATTTGAAGAAATTTGTAAATTGTCGCCCAGGATACAGCCATTATCCCAATGATTAAAAAAACAAATATTAATTTGATTTAAACGTAAGACGATGAAAAGGGGTAAATCCATGCTCTTTTATCGCATTTTTATGAAATTTAGTAGGGTAACCAGCATTTTGCTCCCATTTATAGTGTGAAAACTGCTTTGACAATTCTGCCATCAATCTATCTCTATATGTTTTTGCCATGATAGATGCTGCTGCGATAGACATAAATTTAGCATCTCCTTTGATAATACAAGTATGAGGAATCATCGGATAAGGATTGAATCTGTTTCCATCTATCAGGAGGTGTTCTGGTCTGTTTTTTAATGTATCAATTGCTCGGTGCATTGCCAAAAAACTTGCCTTGAGGATATTGATGGCATCAATTTCTACATTTGATGCTTCCGCAATCGCATAACAAATGGCTTCTTTTTCAATATCAACAGCTAAAATTTCTCGCTGACGAGCATTCAGCTGTTTTGAATCATTCAATAAGGTATTGGTATAATCTTTGGGTAATATAACCGCAGCAGCAACCACAGGTCCTGCCAAGCAACCCCTTCCCACTTCATCTACCCCTGCCTCTACACAATCTTTATTATAAAACGATTTTAACATTTCGACAAAAAAAGTTGTTTGGAAATATTCCAAACAACTTGATTGATTTTTTCAGTATTGATTAATTTGCATCAGGAATTTCTGTTTCTGCAACTTTGTTTTTATTCAAATCCACAATCAAAGTAATTCTCCAAGTATTTGCCAAGGCACTGCCCTGAGTCGTTGGCACAAGATAGGCAAAATCTACATGATAATTATCCATGAATCTAAAGCCCAAACCAGCTGTTAAATATTTGCGATTACCTTTGTATCTGCTTTCAAGGAAATATCCTCCCCTCAAGGCAAAGAAATCATTGTACCAATACTCAACACCTAATGAACCAGTAAACTCACGCATTTCTTCTTTCAAGCCATCTGGAGCATCTGTAAATGAGCCAAAAATGCCAGAAAAGACTCCCGTCGTTTCAGGATTTCTACCTTTCAAGATTTTTCCATTAGTATCTCGAATAGGAGGAGTTGGTACTAATAATTTATTTACATCAACTAAAAAATTAATTTGATGATTGGGATTGATTTTATAGTTTGCCATCCCACCTAATTTTAAATTAGTAGGTACAAACGATGCGGAACGACTATCACCATTCCCATTTTTGTAACTTAGTTTTCCACTTAGGTTAGAAATTACGGCTCCTGCCGAGAATTTCCATCCTTTTTCTTGTGTTTTCACAGACGGTCTTTCGTCTGTATAATAAAAAGAGATGTCACCTGCAACACCACGGGCAGGCTTGATACCAGTCAGCCCCGATGAGCCAACCGCTGGATTTGAGTTGATGTATTTCAAGTTAATACCCATCGAAAAATCACGTGCCAACTTACGGGTATAGCCTGCCGTCAAGTTGAAATCATTTGATTGATAAGTACCATTATCCGCTCCTGTTTGAGTAGTGAAATTGATTTTACCTTGGTCAAAGTAAGTCAAAGAAACACTCACCGCCTGGTCTTTGTTCAATTTCTTATACACTGCGGCATGAGCCAAGCCCATGTCGTCAATGATATCCGCCAACCACGGAGTATAGGAGGCTGTAGCCCCCATTTGCTTATTGATAAAAGCTAATTTTGCTGTGTTCCAATAAATTGAATTGGCATCTGGAGTGGAAGCCACGCCAGCATCTCCTAGTGCTGCCGCTCTTGAATCAGGAGAAATAAGTAAAAAGGGAACTGCCGTTGAAATTGGTCTGCTAATTTGGGCTTGGCTTTTAAGCGTCAACAAAAAAACACTCAATAGAATGACATTTAGTATTCTTTTCATGCTAAAATGATTTATACTCTCTTTCAAGAATATTTTATGATGAATAATTAAGATAAAAATGTAAACTAAAATTAATTATTTTTTAAATAATAACTTTCCTGATGCTTGAATAACTTGATTACCGGAAGAGGAATGCAAAACAAATTTATAAAACATCAAACCTTCGGTAGAATGATTTTCAATATTCATGCCAAAATTAATAATATTTGGACATAAATAACAAACATCTTGTGTTTTATAAATGAGATTGCCTTGTATATCATAAACATAGAGTTCATAATTAAGGTCTTTCTCTTCGGCGTTATGCCTAATTGTCAAATTAGTAAGTCTATCAAATGGATTGGGAAAATTATTAATATCAATAATCTTTAATGTATTAGCTTTCACTTCAAATGTGAACGTAATCTCTGTGGAATTATTGTTTATATCCCAAATTTTTAAAGAAATTTTATTCGTTCCTGGCTTTAAATTGCCCAAATGATAGGTTATTTCTCCTTTTTTATAGTTGTTTTCTGCATAGTAATAAGGATTAAGGGTGGCTGTTATGGTATCATTTAAAATCATCGTTATGGCATGACCCAACGCAATTTCTGATATATTTATGCCACTTTCGTCAGTAATATCTACCCTCAATACATTGTTTTCATCTACCGATAGATGCATATTTGGCCCAGCATTATCTTCTTCAATCAGATTTTCGCTTCCTCCAATCAAAAAATTATTTTCATAACCCGAAGCATCTTGTGTGCTATCATCTGATACGGCATAACAATAAAAATAACCTTTTCCTATTCGATAATCCATATCTTTAGGTAATAAAAAACTGGTTTTAAATCGCCCTTTCTGGCAATTGACCCTTGCTTGATAAAGTTTGTTTTGGATTGTCTGATAGGTGAATTTATCCGATTTTTGACCTAAAGTTGTTTTTTCTATCGCTTTATCAAACAAAACAATGGTCACTTTGCCAGAAAAAGACTCGTTTATATTGGTCTTATCTTGCCAAACAACACCTTCAATATCAACTTTTGATAATGCTTGGAGGGTTTGATTATTAGGTTTTTCTTGATTAATTTTTGTCAATGAAATGGTATGATTGGGAATCGCCAAAGACATGGAGGGGTCGCCTAATAAAATAAAATTTCGATTATTGACCCCACTCAGTGAGTTGTTTTTTGTTTGTATAAATATATCCCCAATCCTTTTTCCGTTGGCCTCATTGGCAAGGGCTTCATAAAATGACTTATTCAGCAAATAATTTGTATTTGCATAGACTGGGCGAGAAGTAGTGAGCAAAGCAATTGCCCCTCCAGCGGGATTGAGAATTGCCATTTCAGCCCCCGAAATAGAAGAGGGGTCGTCGTATCTTCCAAAAGAACAAGTGGCTGTGAGAAAAATAGGCATATTGGGTAGGTTTCGCCAAGAAGAAATCTCTTGCCTTGTTAAAAGCTTTTCTTCTGTCCATCCATCTGGCCCGCCATGTCCACTGTAATTGACAATTAAAGCCCCTTCATTAATTGCCCGAAGTAAGGCATTTGTTGCTTGAGGAGCCAATGCTCCATTTATTCCCGATACTTGGGGATAATCATCTAAGTAAAATTTATGGAGACGAATATCAGGAATTAATTTTTGTGCAATTTTCGACAAATCATCGGCACTTTTTTGGTGAATATTGCCATCTCCATCATCTGCGACAAACAATATTTTTTTTCGCCACTCCCCAAACGATTTAGGATTTTCGGCATAATAAATCAATTTATCTACCATCGTTTTGGCTTCATTTTCGGTCTTGGCAGGCAATCTTCCGACAGCTATTTCTAAGGTATGATTACCCGCATTGTTTTCAATCCATTCACCTTCCGATTTTTCCATAAAACCAAAATAATCGTCTGACGCATAACTATTTATTGGATTTAACGATTCTCGACTTTGGTAAGTTGGAATTTGCAATTTTGGGTTAATCGACGAAAATTGAATCAGGTTTTTATAATCATAGCTTGCATCTCCAAAAAGCAGTAAATATTTCAGCGTAAGTGGATTTTTTAGCCATAAAAATCTCACAAAATCCCGAATAGCCGTTGGGTCTGGATTACCAGAGGCGAATTCATTATAAATCGATTCTAACTCTACGACTTTTACGGTCAAGTTATCGTGTTTTTCTCTAAAATTTGCCAACCTTTTTGCTTCCGAAAGCCATTGAGAGGGACTAATAATAAGTAAATTTGGTGTTTCAATTCCATGTAAATTTTGCGTCTCAACTGCTCTGATTTGATTTGGAATGAGAAGGTTTTCTGTTGAAAAAAATATAAACTTTTTAATACTAAAATCCGACTTGACAAAGACGTTGGTAGTCTGTCGTAAAATATTTTTTGGAGCATATTTTTCGCTAATATCCCAAATATAATGATTTGAAGTTTGATTATTGACTTGAAAGCTGATGCTTGAGAGTTTTTGACAATCGGTACAATAAAAAATAGTTTGTTCTTTGTAAAATTGTATTTTTCGACGAAATTGCCACTCAAAATAATTGATAAACCCTTGCCCATTTCCCTCCGGAATATGGTATGAAATCCTTTGCTCTGTCAATGCTTTGGGATTAAACTCAATCTGAAGGATATCTTCCAATCCTTTTCTGTCATAAGTCGAACTTCCAATGTTATTCAACGCATGTTTTCCGATAAGAGAATCATTATTCAGACGAATTTCTATTGTAAATGGGATGCTAGCATTACCCAAAACACTCGAAAAAATCTTAAACTTAGCATTTTGAGAAATTCCCGAAGTATTCAAATCGAAAAATTTAGAAGAGCCTGAATATAAATTTTCACCATACCATTCTCTTCCCGAGCCTCCCAAGTCCCCTTCGCTCAATCCTATGACATTTTTAGAATCAATTTCATGAAAATCAAAAAAATCAAATGATTCTACTAAATTGGAGGAAATTTCGGCAGCAACATTCGCTATCCTTAATCCATTCGTGCGACCAAAAGTAAGAAAGTAAAAAGTTGAATCTGAATAAGGATTATTGACATGATTAAATTGTTGATTATCAGGTTTATAATTCACTTCATGTGGGCTATTCCCCCAAAATAAAATATAATCCTCCAAATCAAAAATTCCATCATCCATACCTACCAACATGATTGAATTTTCTGTCAAATCATCTATTCTTTTATCTGCATTTGCTTGAGGTAAAACACCTCCACCATTTCCAAAAAGCTGAATACTTTCGGGTTTTATCTGTTTTAAATCAAGTCCAGATTTTTTTAGGAAACTTCCATCAATTTTATAAACCCCAGACTTTAAAATTGACAATTTATACCAAGACCCATTTGATAAAACAGATTTTTGAGCATAAATAACAGCCGGAATGCCTGTTGAGAGAAAAAGCAAAATCAATTTTAAAACCAACATTCGGGCATGTGAGCAAAAGCTAAACCATAGGGACAACCCTTGCTGATGCCAAAATTGTATATCTTTTTTTTGAAAATTTATGAACACACAGAACCCTCGTTCGGCGTAATTCAATTTTTTGAAATACCTGTCCACGAAACTCAAAATAATGATTATTTTCTAAATTTTTAAGAATAATTGTATCGTCTTTGGTATCGTCAAAACTTTTTAACGCTTCTGCTAAAGGAGCAAAACCCAAGGAAGATGCCGCAGGATTTTGGAGATAAACGACGAGAGGTATTAAAATATTTTCGGGAAAAACACTCACGGCAAGCAAAGGAGTCATTAATTGTTGAAACATCTCTTTCCACTCTTTTCCGTGGGGTTGTATTTTTTTTCGCCCCTTAGCCATCCAAACACGCTGATGGGCAATTTCATGAATATAGGTGATTACGAATGAATAAATGTTCAAATCATTATTAATCGTGATGGTATGCTCCCCGTTCCGAAATGTATAATTTCCCAAGCAAGTATTTCGAGCTTTAGATACTTTAAAATGAAAAGGGAACTGTCGCCACAAAGTGAAACAATAATCCAAAGCATTGGGAGGGATATGTTTCGACAAAACAGCATACATCTGAGTATCTACCTCTTTCTGTATGCGTGTTTGAAGTTCGTGACCAATATCCATATTTTCTTTTGCAAAAATATTTTTCAAAAATTGATTCAGCATCGTTTCTAAGCAATAAAATCAGCCATTATACGCAACCGCCAATTGTTTTTGAATTCCTAGATTTTCAATGCCCAATTCCACGACATCGCCAGGTTTTAGGTAAACAGGAGGCTTGAAGCCCAAACCAACCCCAGCCGGAGTACCCGTAGAAACCACATCTCCAGGGAGCAATGTCATAAATTCGCTCAAGTAGCTCAATATTGTTGGAATATCAAAAATCATATCATTGGTGTTTGAATCTTGCAACATATTTCCGTTCAATTTCAGCCAAAGATTTAATTGATGCGGATTTGGAATTTCATCTTTAGTTGCCATAAATGGACCCAAAGGAGCAAAAGTGTCGCAACTTTTCCCTTTGACCCATTGCCCACCTCGTTCTAGTTGAAATTCTCTTTCGCTATAATCATTGTGTAAGCAATATCCCGCAATATAGTCCATGGCATTATCTTTCGAAACATAACTTGCTTTTTTCCCAATAACAAAAGCCAATTCTACCTCCCAATCAGTTTTGACCGAGTTTTTAGGAATCACAACATTATCGTTTGGTCCACAAAGAGCTGTAGTTGCCTTGAAAAAAACGACGGGTTCTGCCGGTGCAGCCATACCCGATTCTGCGGCATGTTTGGCATAATTCAATCCGATGCAAATAATTTTTGAAGGACGAGCAATACAAGATGCCAATCTTTCATTATCTCCCACTAGCGGACACGCAGACTGATTTGACTCAAGCCAAAGCTGGAGGCGATTCAATCCCTCATTTGTGAAAAAACTTTCGGTATAATCTTCACCAAAAGCAGAAACATCAATTTTTGTACCATCGGCTAAAATGACACCCGGTTTTTCGTGATATTCTTGCCCAAATCTAAATAGTTTCATTTGTATAATATAGTTGAAAATGTTTATTTTCTATGAATAAGTGCCAAGATTTCGTCTAAATACTCACGAGAATTACTCAATCTAGGGACTTTGTTTTGACCACCCAATTTGCCTCTTTTTGCCATCCAATGATAGAATGTGCCATGTTCAACAAAATGAACTTTTGGCAACAACAATGCCATGTCTTTGAATCTTTTAGCATCATAATCAGAATTTACTTTTCGGAGTGATTCATCCAAGATTTCAGAAAATCTCTTTTCGTCATTTGGTTTTTTTGAAAATTCAATAATCCATTCGTGGCAACCTTTACTTTGGTCGCCCATATAGACAGGCCCTGCTGTATAATCCGACATGGTGGCATTGGTTGCCAAACAAGCCTCAGTAATGGCATAATCGGAATTTTCCACCACAATTTCTTCCCCAAAAGCATTAATAAAATGCTTTGTTCGCCCACTAACTTTTATTCTGTAAGGATTTAGGGTTGTGAACTTTATTGTATCTCCAATTTTATAACGCCACAAACCTGCATTGGTAGAAATAACTAAAGCGTAATTTTTGTCGAGCTCTACTTCTGCTAAAGTTAATGTACGAGGAAATTCCTTGTCCCATTCCTCCATAGGTATAAACTCATAAAAAATTCCATAATCGAGCATCAGAAGCATTTCGCCAACCCTTGAAAGTTCATCCTGAATGGCAAAAAAACCCTCCGACGCATTATAAGTTTCGAGATAGGTTACTTGATTAGAAGGGAATATTTTTGTTTGAAACAGCTCTCGATAAGGCTGAAACGAAACCGCTCCATGAACAAAAACCTCAAAATTTGGCCATATTTCCAGCATATTACTTTTTCCGGTACGTTGCAGCATATTTTCAATCAATACCACAGTCCAAGTCGGTACGCCTAAAATACTGGTTACATTTTCATTGGAACAAATTTCTATCATTAATTCCATTTTTTCTTCCCAATTTTCCAACAATGCTATTTCGCTTGGGGGAGTACGAATAAAATCTGCCCAAGCGGGCAAATTTTTGGTAATGACAGCCGAAATATCTCCTGCTTGTGTATCAGGATTGAAAGGATTGGCATGAAGTGTCCCGCCAATGGAAAGCCCTTTTCCCTCATATATTCTTGAATCTGGACGATTATTGAGAAAAAGCGTCATCATGTCTTTTCCTCCCCGATAATGGCAATCTTCGAGAGATTCTTCAGAAACAGGAATATATTTACTGCGAGCATTGGTAGTACCTGAAGATTTTGAAAACCATTTTATATCAGATGCCCACAAAATATTTTGTTCGCCTTTTAGGACTCGCTCAATATACGGGTAAAGCTCTTCATAAGTAGAAATAGGCACACGCTCTTGGAATTTCTCGATGGAATCAATGCTTGAATAATCATATTTTAGCCCCCATTCGGTATATCGTGCATTTTCTATTAAATCATGAAAAATCCGAAATTGAGTAGCAATCGGTTCTCGCAAAAAAGTTTCGATGCGTTCGATACGGCGTTTTAGAAAAAAACCAAGTATGTCGTTAAGAATAGCCATATTCAGTAAAAAAACCGAAAAAAATCAGTTAAAAATTCATTTAGGGTGAAATTACCGAAAAATAATTCTTTTTACTGAATCTTACAAGCCTTTTGCTCTATCAGGATAATCTGTAATGATTCCATCACACCCGATAGCTTTCATTTTTTCCATGTCATCTCGCTTATTGATGGTCCAAGGAATTACTTTGATAGCTTTTTGGTGCAATAAATTTACTTTAGAAATATCCAATTTCGTAAAATACGGACTCCATATCTCTGGCTTAAAGCCCAACGCCTGCAATACATGTTCCACCTCATTATTATCATTCGGCTCTATTAAAACGGATAAAGCAATTTTTTTATATTTTTTTGCTTGTATCTGGCGATTCCAAAATTTCAGAACATTGAAATCAAAGCTCTGTATATTCACGCTCTCTAATGGGATATTATTAAGAATACAACGATAAACCAAATCTGAAAACTCTTCGATGCTTGGTTGATAAATGCCGTATTCTTTTTCATCGCTTTTGATTTCAATATTATATTTAGGAGAATGAAGTCCTTTTTCTTCAACAAACGTATTAATTTCTCGAAAAACATCCTCCAGAAGTGGTTTAAAAACAGATATTTTTTGTTGCTCAGGATATCCAGGATTTCCACGCATTCCTACATCATATTTTTTGATTTCATCATAAGTCATTTCATATAGATTAGTCTTTTCGGCAGAAGCAAGGGGAATACCCGCTGGAGAGGTAGTGATGATTGGATTAAAAAAAGGCTCATGCGAGACTACAATTTTTTTGTCTTTGGAGATAACCACATCCAATTCCAACGTCTCGACTCCTAACTCCAAGGCTTTTTTAAAAGCAGGAATTGTATTTTCGGGCATTAATCCTCGGCAACCTCGATGTCCTTGGATTTCTATGGAATGATTATTTTGAGCAAAAACCATCATCGGGATTAGTATTAATAGTAATAATTTCATCGTATTTTGGAATTCAAATGGAATAGACGGCAATAAGATTGTCTAAAATTTATTCTAAACTACAAAATTGACCCAAGAAATCTAGCAAAAGTCTGTTAATTTTTCATTACCAAAAGACTTTTGCCAGTTGTTGATTGTATTAATAATTTTGAGGTAAAATACATTGATTTTTATACATTCCACCAATAAGTAAATTTCAAGACTAAGGCACGATTTCTAACCTTGAAAGTATCGGAATAATAATTATCTGTATATACCAAGAATAAATCCGATGCAGGACTGTACCTCCACTGAAGACGAGAATTTATGTTTACGTTATTATTTTGGTTGTTGAATTGTACAAAATTGGTAAAAAATAATTTATTCGTAAAAGTTACGTCTATTTTTGGTCCAACCAACCACAAATGATATGTTTTATCTATTAAATTTTGAGGCAAGATAGGGTCTTTCTTAAAACTCAATTGATTATAGTTGGCAGCGAGTGTCAATGCCACAAATGGCTGAAAACGATACCCAATTTCACCATTCAATCGGAGGCGAGTTCCATTGGCATAATAGCCACCGTATCTGCTCGAAACCAAATAAGTAAGTAACGATTGCGGTTTGGAGGTATAATCTAACCCAAAAGAATTCCAACGATGTTCG
>CAYUFZ010000027.1:0-5123 GCA_964444025.1 uncultured Emticicia sp. | reverse complement strand
TGGGTAAAAATACCCCTGCATAATTGGTCGGGTCAAATTGGTTTAACAAATAAACATAATTATGAGCAACCCAACCCATTAATGAACTGGTCGTTCTGAAATTAATTTTATATGCAAGAAACTTTTCATTTTCAGTTTCTTTCGAGAAGTCTTTGGTAAAATAATGGGTAAAAGAAATACTTGGCCCGTGGCTTAGGATTCGCTTTGATTTCGGAAAAAATAAATACCCTATTGTCGGATTTATTTTACCGTAATTAATCCTCGGAACATAACCAACTTCTGCATTCATGTTTTTGCCTACTTGCTCGAATTGCATCGTTGTAAGCCATTTTTTATCTGTGTATGAAATATTTCCCGCCAATGCCCCATCATTTGTCGTTGAATTGGGCGAAAACGATTTCAGGTACATCAATTTACCTAACCAAGCATTATTTTTTGAAAATAGATTATATTCTAATCCAATATTGCGATTATATTCTGAAAGTCCGTCTTTTTGATTCAAATTTTGGTAATCGACGGTTTGTTTATTGACAAAAATCATAGAAATATTTGAACGAGAAAAAACCCTTCTTTGCAATGCCAAAACACCGAAATTTTGAGCCGCCGATACAAATTCATTTTTTCCAGTTTGCATATCCATCAACCCAATACGCCAGTCTTTATTAATCTTGCCGCTTACTCTTGCCCCAAATCGAATAGGCGTATTTAAGCCAATTCTGCGTGAGAAAAAAGGTCGAATGGTTTGATATCCAAAATTTGAGAATAAATCTCCATTTTCAAGAAAAAATTGTCTTTTTTCCGGAAATAAAAGTTCAAAACGGTCAAGATTCGTTTGTTGTTGGTCCACTTCCACTTGAGAAAAATCTGGATTTACCGTCAAATCCATGTTGATAGATGAGGTTAGGGCAACTTTTGCATCAAACCCTACATCGGCTTTCATGGCATTGGGTGTATTTTTATCAAAGTCTTTACCCGTACGAACCAATGAAAAAGGGATGATGGATATATTCGAAGATGCTGTTGGCGGTTCTTCATCCCAAACCAAAGAGGCGGCATACGCCAAAGATGCCGTTGGAAACTGACGAGGGACTGGAGTCCATGATGATTTTTCGGTAGTTTTTAGGTCTAATCTACTAAAATTCACGCCCCAACGTTTGATTCCTTTTTTATATCGAAGAGTTTTGAAAGGAATGGCACACTCCCAGACCCATTTATCGTCGTCATGTTTTACTTCTGAATACCATTTGTTTTCCCAAGTCAAGCTGATATTGCTTCCATTAAACATCAATCCGTCCCACTGAGCACCATGGGCATTCGCCCCGAAAGAAAACCCATTGGTTTGGTCATTGAAGGTATCAATAAATAATAAATCATTGTCATTTTTTCCAAACACAAAATCTCTCTTTAATGATTCAACCATATAAGGGCCTGGTAATTTATCATAATTTATAAAGACGACGTACAAATTTTTATCATCATAAGTCATTTTTACTTCCGTTATTACTTTGGCAAGTGACGTATCCATCGGCAACACCTGATGAAAATCAGAAGCTAATTGGGCTTTTTCCCATGCAGGTTCGTCGGCGATTCCATCGATTTTTATAGGAGAAATGGCTCTTTTTATATGATATTCGATGTGATTATTTTTACTTTGTGCAAAAGTTAAAATGGAAAAACAGCAGCAACAAATTAGAAGATAAACTTTGTTCATTGTCAAAATTTTTATGATGATTGAGTAAAAATAAAGTTATTAATTGAAATAAAGGACTAATTAAGCTCAAATATCCAAAAAATGCGACAAAAACAAGGTATTTCTAAAAAGAAAGCGAATGATTGTTTGAAAAGATAGCGACACTTACAGGAATCCTCATCAGTACCCAAAAACCTATACATCGAAGATTACTAAGAATCCTATCACTCTATTCACGGAGTAAAATAAGAAGCTCCTCACGTATTTAGAGCTTGGATTGGATATAATGCCTTAATAAATTCCTGATGATCCAGGCAAAAAGAAATGATGCTAGGAGTAAAAATCAGCTGATAATGAATATCAACAGATTGGGCTTATTTAACAATATTTTTCCGAAGCGATAAATAATAAAATCTTGCTGTTAATAAAACTGCCGAAACACTTAATCCGAGCAAAAGTCCAATCCAAATACCAATGGCATCTTGATTTTGGATAAATCCTAAATAATATCCTAAGGGTAATGAAATACCCCAATAAGCAAAAAGAGTAATCCAAGTTGGGACAGAAACATCCGAAATTCCCCTCAAAATCCCAAGAGCAACCACCTGAACCCCATCCGATAATTGAAAAAAAGCAGCAATTAACATCAATTCCGATGCCAAGGCTATTACTTCTGCGTCGGAAATATAAACTCTAACAATAAAATCTCTCAAAAAAAGAATGAGCAACATCATCATAGACATAAAAAGCACAACCAATGCCAAAGCAACATTAGCAGAAAATCGAATTTTTGTCACACTATGGAGTCCTCTGCCTTCTCCCACACGAATACCCCCTGCTATACCCAAGCCAGACGCCATCATATAAGTAGTTGAGGCAACATTAATAGCGATTTGATGAGCTGCCAATTGATTTTCGCCCAGCCAACCCATCATGATTACTGCCAATGAAAAGGCAGCGATTTCGAAGAAAAACTGTAAACCACTCGGAACACCAATTTTTATAATCATTCTTTCCAAATCGGATGTTTTGGGTAGAATAAATTTTATCCTTGTGTATGTTTGAAAAAACTTATTTCTAAATAAATACGTCAATAAAGCAACCAACATAATTGCTCGAGTAATGAGGGTAGATAGGGCAGACCCAATCAACCCCATTTTAGGAAAGAAATAATAGCCATTAATCAGCAAAATATTAAAGACCAAATTAAACAAAAGCCCTATTAAGGTGATATACATTGCCACGGTAGTTTTTGATAAACCGTCAGACAATTGCTTGGCTCCTACAAATAAGAAAAGAAATACATTGGATAAAATCAGATAAAAAAGAAATTGACTACCCAAGTGATTAATTTCCTTTGATTGCTGAAAAATATCAAAAAATACCACACAAATCAGACCAATTATTGTCAAAACTATCGAAAAATAAAACGCCACTTTTAGCGAAGCCTTGAATAGTTTTTGTATTTCTTGGTCATTATTTTCTGCTTTTGCTTTAGAAATAAGCGGAGCAACAACCGACATTCCCCCAACAGCAATGGAAGCAATTAAAAATGATACAGAATTTGCAATTCCAGCAGCCCCTAAGCCCAATTTACCAACATACCGACCAACCATGATGTTGTCTGTTACCCCCATTAAGATTACTCCCAATTGGGCAATGACGATAGGTAATGCCAACTTTATTGTTTTCGACACCTCTTCGAGGTACATTTTATAAGTAAAAATCATATATTTATTTAACAAACTTGTCTAATAATTAATTTTTGAAGTTTTATCTGTTTTAAAGAAGAACAAAACCAAATTGGAAATACATCTCTATTACTAATTTTTCATGACAATTGGTTCTTTGAGATGGAAAAAACTTTTATAGAGCTAATCTATAAAAAAAATTACCTAATAAATTAACAACAGAAGGGTTAGAGTGAAAGTATTGAGAAATAAACCAAAATATAACCCTGCTAATTGAAATTTTACTTTATGAAAATCAATTAAAATTAGTAGAAAAAAAGGCGAAAAAATAGCAATATATCTTTCATCATAGTAAGGTATTTTTAGAAAAATCATTAATCCGAGAGAGATTATAATTAGAATATCAATATTAGAAGGTTTTTTCAATTGTGCAATTACAATCTTTAAAAAAAAGAAAATCCCTAATACTTTAAAGAATGAAACAATGAAATTCCATAAATTCCCATAAACTATGTATATACTAGAACTTTTGAAAAATTTAAAATTTGTATTAAAAAATGGGATAGGAACTTTCTGCCAAAAAAATAAAACCAATGTTAAAGGAATTATCAGTTTAAAATATTTTTTAATAAAATTAAATGAATATGAAGGAAATAAAATAATATTAATTGTAGAAATATATAAAAACTCAAGAAAAAAATTATTCAAATTGACTGCCAAAAGAGGGCTTTTCGCCATAGAATTAAAGCTTGAGCTTTTCGGAATATAACTTCCCCATATTATGTAAATAATGGATGGTAAAATAAGCATTGCTATAAACATTACAACAATTTTTATTTTATGTTTTGACTCCCTAACAAACGAATACAAAGGAATTACAAATAATAATAATAATGTTTGTTTGCCTACAATTGCAATAGAACCCACCAAACCTGTAAAAATAAAGTATAGAAGATTTTTATTTTCTTTTTTACTTTTATCGTACAAATAATAAAAAAAAATGGCAAAAAAATAAGAAGGGAAATCGCCCATATTCCTTGCACAAAGAATATAAGTAGAAGGTAAAAATATAATCAAAAATCCACTATATCTGTAATTTGTATTTTTTTTATCATTGATTATTTTATTCAATATTACAGCCGAAAAGAAAAGCCATATAATATTGGTAAACCTCATAATATTTACATTGCCCTTAGTAATGGGATAAATTAGTAATTGAAACCAAGTAGAAAGAATACCTGCTGTTCCTTTAAAATTAACTATAAAATCATACGAAAATGGAGGATATGGAGATGTTAAATTTTTATTATATATGGCTTCGTCACTGATTAAAGTATTAGATGAGATAAGTACAAGTAATGCCAAAATCAGCCATGCAATAACCATTAAAACAGTTATCTTATCATAATTATTTTTCATAATAGAATTTCACTAAAGAATAAATACATTCTAAAATAGTTTTTAACTTTCCTCCACTTGGAACACCAAATTTTCTACTATAATGAACGATATCAAATTCTTTGATTGTAAAACCTGCACGATGAGCCTTAATAACTATCTCTGCGTCAAAAAAACTATTCAAATTTTTCAATGGTAGCAAATGCTTAAGCACTTTTGCATTATACATTTTTAAGCCCGAATTTGTATCTTTCAGTTGATTATCAAAAAGTATTTTAAGCAGTCTATTATATATTAATGATTGGAATAATCTCATAGCTCCATCAGTTCGATGTTTTCTATAC
>CAYUFZ010000026.1:0-19785 GCA_964444025.1 uncultured Emticicia sp. | reverse complement strand
TTTGAACTATATTTCAACAAACTCCCCTCCTTGTATAAAATATAATCTCCAGAGTTAAGAGCAAAAAAAATCCTATCTCCAGATGTAACATACTCTATTAAATTATTTTCATGAATACGGTAAGTTCCGTATGAATTAGAAATAATAACCTTATCTCCAATCCACTTACACATTGACCCTGAAAAATTAAAATATCTTGAAATCATATCTGAATTCACGATAATAGTCCTATTATAAGTAACACTTGTAAGAATAAGACCTTTTAGTGAAGAGTCAAAATCAGAAATAGCGAAACCATCGTATACATTTTCTGCCACTTTTTCTCCATTTTTCCGAAATTTAAGATAATGTAATCGATTTGTGTATATGGTATCTCCAGTCAAAAAGTAGAAATAAAAATCATCGTCCTTAAGAGTACGATAGAATAAATAACCTGGTAAATTCTCGATACTCAACAATTCATTCCCAGTATTCATTGATAAGATAGAAACTTTATTCTGATTTATGAGAAATAACTGACTTGGATTTATAGATTTGACAACTTCTATTTGATTAATATTTTCAAATGATTTACCCCAACTAATTGTGTCGTTTACATTATATTTGGCAATAGAAAATTCATCTCTTGGATGACCTGTTACAGTCATTGTAGAGCTCCATACCTGCACTATATAACTATCATCAAATTCACTAATTCCACCCCAATATATCGATCTTCCAAAATATGGTTTTGTAAATAACACCCTAGTCTTCTTCACCGATGGGGTTTGGAGGATGGCATTGTCAGTATATAATGCTGAAATTTCTGAATCCGTCAATAATCTATTAAACATCCTAAACTCATCCATCGTGGCATTCATCGGAAACCAATTTGTAATCCCTGAAGCAGGACTACTTTTAGGCCCCAAAACCCCTAAAAACAAGTCCTGAGAATTCATCTCAGAAAAATTAAAATTAATACTTTGTTCTACCTGTTTAGAACCATTAATATATAATTTATACGAATTTGAACTCACGACATAAGTATAAAACTTCCACTCTGATGGGCTATTTACCTCAGAACTAATATTTATATTGCCGCTATTATTGGAGCTTCCAAAAATATGTGTTCCATTAGAACCATTGGGTATCATCTTTGTATAAAACCCTGGTGGAGCTGTCTCCCCCTTTCGCCATAATTACTTGGTGTCCTACCGAACCACAACTCCCATCCCCAGGATTCATTCCGATTGACAAATCCATTTTTATCCAAAAACTGACCGAAAAACCATTCGTAATTTGAAAATTACTTGAATTAGGGTACCTCAAAAAAGATGGATTCTGACATCCCCAAAATTTTATAGCACGGTTTGGATTATTGTTTCTATCGTTCACAAAGCTCACATTAGGAGATTGTGTCGGCAATAATCCAGTCTCTGATTGATAACTATTATCAAAACTTAAATATAAAATTTCACTACTAGTGGTTGGTCCTCCAAATAAAGAAGCTATCTCCGTATCCGTCAGGCTTCGATTAAATATTCTAAAATCATCCATGCTTGCATTCAACGGAAACCATTGGGAAATACCCAACGAAGGAGTACTTTTAGGACCTAAAATCCCTAGATACAAATCATTATTGTTCATTTCTGAATAATTTATATTAATGCTTTGATCTGAAATTTTTGCTCCGTTCAAATACAATTTAAAGTTAGAAGCACTTATGACATAGGTATAAAAATTCCACCCATCAAGTCCAAATACATTTGTACTGACAGAAGCATTTCCGCTATTGGGTGATGTTCCAAAAACATGCTGTACTCCAGCGTTAGTAGGGGCTAATTTAGTATAAAATCCCGGAGGTGTTGTTCCAAAACCATCCCCTCCTTTTGCCATAATCACATGATGACCTGCCGTAGAACAGACACCATTTGAAGGGTCCATCCCCAAACTTAAATCGCTTTTCATCCAAAAAGACACAGAAAAACTTGTAGTAAATTGGAGTCTTTCTGTATTCAAAAATCTGATAAATGAAGAATTCTGACAGCCATTAAACTTTATTGCCTTTCCTGCATTATTAAATCTATCTGAAGTGTAGGTCACTCCTACCGTTTGAATCGGATTGAGTCCCTCCTCTGAATTAACAGTATTATCAAAAGATAAATATAAAACTTGTCCAGAAGGAACTTGGGCTATGAGACTGACAAAATTAAATACGAAAAAAAGTAAAAAAACAGCAAATTTCATACAATTGGAGAATTTATAATTTAAGATATGTTAACAAAATTTATAAAGTGATAAATCTAATAGATGGAATTGATGACAAAAAACTGACATAAATCTATATAAATACTGGTCAGTCGCTAGAATACAAATTGTTTTTTTATAAAATTTAAATCCAGTTGAAAATAAAACACTTACTAAACAACTATCAGTTTAATTTAAAATATACTGCTTTTTTTCTTCTTCGGGCTATCTCAAAATAGCTTCCATTATCTAAACAAACTTTGTTGTCTTTGATAATAATCACATACTTTTTATTAACAATTACCGAACGACTAACTCTTACAAAGCGAAAATCTCCTCCTAACTCTAATTCAAAACTCTTGAGTGTTTTTGAATAAATTAACCTAGCTCCATCTATCATGTTAAATAGCGTATAATTACCAGATGCCTCTAATGAAATAATTTCTTCCCATGGAATACTATACTTTTTCATATTTCAAATATTTTTCACAAAACAATAACTTAATTTATTTTTATTCAAAAAAATTAGGTGTATCTTACAATTTCTCCTATTTTTGTATTGTAACCACGTAAATTTTAGTACTTTCTGATGACTAGAAAAATATTTTTCCTAGCTATTTTTTACATTTGTTCAATCCATGAAATATTCTCGCAAGATTCTTTCTCTTTACCTTTTGGCGAATATTATTTATTTACTCACCGAGATAAATACTACATCATAGATACCAAAAAGCTATATGAAACTCACGACGGAATTCATTGGACAAGCAAAGAACATCATTTAGATTTCCATAAAGTTGAATTAGCCCATTTGAACATAGACTCTACAACAACCTATTTATTCTATCGGAGTGGTGGCAATACATACAAGTTTGACGGAAAGAAATTCACAGCTGTTTATTCCAAAGGCGAATTCAGAAATCAACACCATTCTTTTGCTTTTACATATCATCAAAAACCACATTTATTCGGAGGGTATGGCTTATTCACTCTTAAAAACATCATCACGTACCTGAATACGGATGTTTCGAGTTGGGAGTCTGTACCGTATTACGGAAAAGAGACAAGTATTCCCAAAGCACGATTCAATCCAATGGCACAACAAGTGGCAAATGATTTATATATAGGATTAGGATACAATGTAGAAGTCTCTCCGAATCAAGATGATAAAAATATTCTACTTACTGATTTTTGGAAGTTTGATTTGGGAACAAAGCTATGGACGAAACTAGGCAATTGTAACGAAGCTTTGCAGAAAAGAAGATTGATTATGAACTCCGATACATTTCTTAGCACTTATATTATAGGTCCCAATAATACTATTGTGATGCCAAGCTATACCAAACTATACTTTTTGGATATTTTACAAAATAAAATACACTTTTTCCCCAATAATAAATTACCACAAAATTATATTAAACTCAATCATTTTGCTTACAACCCTTATACGGACAAATTTTTCTACATCATTCTAAATTTAGATAAATTTTATAGCCCGACAATTGTTTCCAATCGTGATTTACGTGGCGACAAAGAAATTGTCTATGATTTATATCAATCAGAATTTGAATTAAATGGCCATTTGGCAGGCGGATTGATATGCTTTGGCCTTTTGGTAATAGGGGTTTGGGGATATCTTAGACAAAAAAACAAGAGAAATACACAATCGATATTCCAAAAAATTGAATCTCAAAAAGACGTAATTCTTCTACAACTGAATAGTGATTGCCGTAGTATTTTAGAAATTATCTACAAAAACTTCCCTAATAGCGTTTCCTATACAGAACTAATGAGTATTTACGGGAATAAATACTCCTATGATACGATAAAGAAGCATTTAAAAGATGATTTAGACGAAATTGATGATAAAATAAAAAAAATATTAAATGAAAAAGAATCTATATTTATCATTGATAAGCGAGATGAAGACAAACGAATGAAAGAAGTCGGTTTTCGAATATGAATGAAAAATTTTATCATCAATGATACTATCAATACTTTTTTTTTATATCTTGAGAAATGTTTAGATACATCAACTCATGAAACAAAAAGAAAAACTCCTATACTTTACAATTGGTATTCTTAATCTATTGGCAGGGCAATGTCATATCGATTGGCTAAATTATTTGACTAAGCCTTTACTGATGATATCTTTAGGATTCATTTACTATCGAAATCTTGAGTCTAAATTAAATTTCAGTGATAAACTAATATTGGGAGCCTTGTCTTTTTCCTGCTTAGGAGATGTTTTGTTGATGTTTCAGGGTTATCATGCTCAGTTTTTTTTGTTTGGATTATTGAGCTTTTTGGTCACACAAATTGCTTATTCTTGGATATTCAGTTTTGAATATAAAAGAAATTTTTATTATCGTCTTCCGTTCATCGCTTATTCTTATGGTGTATTTTTAATCATTAAGTCAAGTTTATCGGATTTTATGATTGTTCCTGTTTTTGCATATATCATCGCCATCACTACCATGGGAATGAGAGCTGCCGAGCGAATCACTTACCCCCCAAGCAGCTACACATTTGTATTATTGGGAGCAATTTTATTTATCTTATCAGATTCAATCATCGCTATCAATAAATTTTCTTATAGCATTCCTTCGGCAGATTTTTTGATTATGTCAACATATATCATCGGACAATATTTGGTTGTCGAGGGCTTACTCAAAAGAAATTTTTCAGCGTAGAACAAATTCTACGCTACACAAAATCAAGCATAATTTCCTGATATATATCCTTTGAGAGAATCTATTTGAGATTTTTGTTCTTGGATAATGGCATTGACCACATCATTGATAGAAATGATTCCCGTCAATTGGCCATTGTCCATTACTGGCAAATGTCGAATGTGTTTTTCGGACATCAATTGCATCGCCAGCTCTAATTTGTCTTCATTTTCAATCGTAATCAGCTGCGAAGTCATGACATCTTGCACCAAAGTATCCACAGAATGAAGTCCTTTTAAGACAATTTTACGTGCATAATCCCTTTCTGTAAAAATACCTGAAAGTTTGTTATCATCAATTACCAATACAGCACCAATATTTTTATTGGCCATCAATACCAAAGCATCATATACACTTGTGGAAGAAGAAACCGAAAAAAGGGCATTTACTTTTTTACCATGTAGAATTTGACGGATTTTCATAGATAGAGGAGGCGGTTGATTAGGTTAGAAAATAAATTTATTACAATTTATCAAAAAAAAACTAATAATGCAATCTTTTGAAAAATAAAATTATCTACCTATATTTGCAGTCCGAATTCTGCCCCTATCCAAAAATTAGAGGTTTGGATTAGGGAAATGTATCAATATCAATCAAAAATAAAATTATGTACGCAATCGTAGAAATCGCAGGTCAGCAATTTAAAGTTGAGAAGGGTCGCACCATCTATACCAACAGATTGGAAGGTGATGTGAACGCTGCACTTGTATTTGACAAGGTATTACTTGTTGAAAACGACGGAAATGTATCAGTAGGTACTCCGACGGTAAGTGGTGTTTCAGTAAAAGCCACTATTTTAGAGCATTTGAAAGGCGAAAAAGTAATCGTTTTCAAGAAAAAGCGTCGTAAAGGTTACGTGAAAAAGAATGGACATCGTCAGTATTTGACAAGAATCCAAATCGATGAAATTGCGTAATTAAAGGCATTATTTCAGCAAAGTCATAAGGCATTATTTTGATAAAACCGAGTGACAAAATTCATTCTTTTATTTATCAATCAAACCAAATTTTGGTTATAATTAAAAAAAATCATGGCACATAAAAAAGGTGTCGGTTCGTCGAAAAACGGCCGCGAGTCAGAAAGTAAACGTTTAGGTATTAAATTATTCGGTGGTCAAAATGCTATCGCTGGAAACATCATCGTTCGCCAACGTGGAACAAAACACAACCCAGGAGTAAATGTAGGTATTGGTCGTGACCATACTTTATTTGCTTTGACTGACGGTGTGGTTAGTTTCAAAAAAGGTCGTGACGGTAAGTCATTCGTAAGTGTAGTGGCAGAAGCTTAAGTCTTTCAAAATACCGCATTTATTCAAAAAAACCTGTCTTTCGGCAGGTTTTTTTGGTTTTCTAAACTTATTTTAACTAAAATTTGTTTCACAAGTACTTAAACAAGATTTATTATTTCTAAATAAACGCCATTATGTTGCAACGTCAGACAATGATTTATACAGAACTGAGTCCAAATCCAAATTCAATGAAATTTGTATTGAATTTCGAGTTGGCACCGGAAGGACTCTCATTTGATTATCCAAGTTTAGCTTCAACTGTTGAGGAAGAGAAAGCCTCTCCTTTGGCAGGGGATTTGTTTCAATTTCCTTTTGTAAGACGTATTTTCATTGCTTCTAATTTCATTACCATTACCAAAGATGATGAAACAGCATGGGAAGACATTGTATATGACATCAAGCAGTTTATGAAGATATTTTTTGAGCAAAACAATCCTGTTTTCGCTCCAAAAACAATGGAAAAAAATACATTGATTGTCGATTCTAATGATACGCCGGTTATTGCTAAAATCAAATCCACACTCGACCAATACGTTCGTCCTGCCGTAGAGTCAGACGGAGGAGCAATTAATTTTGCCTCTTTTGATGAAGTTTCGGGTTTGGTAAAAGTATATCTTCAGGGTTCTTGCAGTGGTTGTCCTTCTTCTACCATTACCTTGAAAGATGGCATTGAACGCTTGCTCAAAACGATGGTTCCTGAGGTAAAAGAGGTTGTGGCAGAAGGAATATAATTTATGAAGATTAAGCTTTGATACATGACCGCCAAACAGATAGTCGAACAGCTCTGTCAGCTGCCCAATCGGGCAATCGGGAGCAAACATGAAGAAGCAGTTTTATCCATTCTTAGTCATGGATTTGACCAAGAATGGATAAAAAAAGAAGCTTTTTATAGTCCTAAAACCTATATTTCCATTGTTTGGTATTTGGTTTTGGGCATTGCTTTGGGTTTAATATGCCTCAATTTCAATACAATCATTGGCTTAATTCTTGTATTCTTCTTCGTAACGATGGCCCTGCTCTATTTCAATTGGTACGCATCGCCTGTCACACAATTCCCTCCCCGCATCCAAACACATAACCTATTGATAAAACCTCCCAGGCATATAAAAACACAAAAGAAGCTAATTCTGATGGCTCATTGGGATACCGCTCCCATTTCTGTTTTATATCGCCCTGAATTCGTCGGAAACTTTAGAAAATCGCTGAGAAGCAATTTAATTTTCATGCTTTTTGCTCAATTTTTAGCAATTTCGTTTTTTTTTGTATCCAATGGTTTTTTATTGCTTTTGTCCAATCTATTGGCATTTTATTTTATTCTCCAAGGCGTAATTTCCAGCATTGATTACTTTCGATTGGGCTACTCCAACGGAGCTTCGGATAATGCCACGGGAGTAGCGGCGGCGGTCAGTACTGCTCGACAACTTTGGGCAAAAAATCTTGAAAATATTGAAGTTGAATTGGTTCTTACTGGGGCAGAGGAAGTAGGTATGTTGGGTGCCAGAGACTATTTAAAAAAGCATTATCAAGAATTTACTTCCGAAACTTTTTTACTAAACTTTGACACACTCGGGCATGGAGAGTTGAAAATTATTACTCAAACAGGCTCTTGGTCTAATATTATCTATGACAACATGCTCACAAAAACTGCGAGAGAAATTTGTCAGCAAGACCCTACGCTCAAAAATATTAGTGTAGGAGCTTGGCATACTGGCGATTTTGATTCGGTGTGGTTTCAGCGAGCAGGCATTCCCTCTCTTACATTGGCAGCCTTGGATAAACAGGGAAAAATGCCTCATATTCATCGTCCAACGGATACTTTTGAAAAGGTGGATTTCAGACCTATGGAAAAATCCATTGATTTGGCAGTTAAAATAGGCATAGCATTAAATCAATCCTAAATAATTGGAAAATGTTTGTACATAAAACAAATTTTCTCATGCGGGCATTGTATCCAAATTTTGTTTGGCATAAAAAGAGAGATGAAAAAAAAATTTATCTCACCTTCGATGATGGTCCTATTCCGGTAGTAACCGAAGCAATTTTGGAAATTTTAGAAAAATATCAAGCTCAGGCAACGTTTTTCTGTATCGGAAATAATATTGAAAAACACCCCGATATATTCATAAAAACGATTCAACAAGGACACGCTATCGGCAATCACACATTCAATCATTTGAATGGCTGGAAAACAAACAATGATTTGTATTTGGGCAATATTATAAAATGCCAATCATTTATTGGTGCAAAAAGCACCCCTACTCCATTTTTTCGTCCCCCTTATGGAAAAATCAAGCACTCGCAAGCAAAGCAACTCAAAGCTAGTTATCAAGTTATTATGTGGGACGTATTGAGTGGAGATTTCTCACCAAATTTAAGCAAAGAAATTGTTCTAAAAAAAACATTACAACATACAGAAGACGGTTCTATTGTTCTTTTTCATGATAGCATCAAGGCAGAATCAAAAGTCCTTTATGCACTTCCAAGATTTTTGGAACATTTTTCCGAATTAGGCTATTCGTTCGAAAAACTATAATGCCATGACACTCGTCCTTCCCAAAATCAGCATTTTAATCGCTGCTCGAAATGAAGAAAAAAACATACCTTTTCTACTAAAATCACTACAAAATTTAAGTTATCCGACTCATTTATTGGAAATAAAAATCGGAAATGACCACTCAGATGACAGGACAGAAGCTATCGTTCGGACTTTCTTGCCACAGATGCCCCATCTTCAGCTCTACAACATTGAAGATAGCATTGCGGGATTAAAAGGAAAAACAAATGTGTTGGCACAACTCGCCAAAGAAGCCTCGGGAGATTATCTTTTTTTTACAGATGCCGACATAGAAGTACCGAAAAATTGGATAGAATCAATGCTATCTTTGTCCAACAACGCTGATGTATTGGTTGGGACAACCTTCGTCAAAGGAAAAAATGTTTTTTCTATTTGTCAGGCCTTAGAATGGCTTTTTGTCTTGTTTTTCATGCAAAAATTGTCAAAATGGGACATTCCAAGTACGGGAATGGGCAATAACATGGCGATTCGTCGAACTGTTTATCATGCCATTGGCGGATACGAAAAAATAGGATTTTCGATTGTGGAAGATTATGCTTTGTATCGAGAAGCTATTGACCAAGGGTACAGCTTTTCGCATATTTTTGATGCCCAAGTAATGACCAAAACCATGCCACCAGAACATTTTTTTGAGCAACGCAAACGATGGATGACAGGGGCTTTTCAGTCGAAGACAATCTTGACTTTTCCGGCTATTCTCCAAATATTATTATTTCCTATCCTCTTGATATTGAGCCTATTCTCCCTCAAATGGAGTCTAATCATTATGATTATTCAAATACTTATCAACCAAACAATTGGCTTTTTTCTTCTAAAGAAAATAAAGAAATTTAAACTTTTCAAATATTTACCTATTTATACCCTTTATATGAATATTTTTTGGTTTTTGCAATTTCTGTATTTTATTTTGCCTAATAAAGTTGTTTGGAAAAACAGAATCTATCCATGAATTTTATGTCAATATTTTAAAATCATTCAGATTTCATTAATTTTATCGACAATCACAATCTCTGAAATATTTTCAACAATCGCATGAATTATCCTTCCAAGTTAATCGAAGAGGCAGTCATAGAAATATCAAAATTACCTGGCATCGGAAAGAAATCTGCCTTACGAATTGCCTTACATTTACTAAAAAGAGATGAAAAGCAGACATTGATGCTCTCGGAAGCCTTGGTTCAGATGCGTACCAAGACAGGCTTTTGCAAACAATGCCATAATATCTCCGATACAGACATCTGTCTTATCTGCCATTCTCCGAGAAGAGATAGCAGCCTTTTGTGTCTTGTAGAAGATACGAGAGATGTATTGGCTATCGAAAATACCTCTCAATACAATGGGCTTTATCATATTTTGGGTGGGATTATCTCCCCCTTGTCGGGCATTGGTCCAAACGATTTGAATATCCAATCGCTCTTGAATCGCCTCGAACAAAACCACGAAATTAAGGAAATAATATTAGCCCTTAGCCCAACGATGGAAGGTGACACAACAGCCTTTTATTTACAAAAAAAATTAAAGCCATTTTCAATCAAAATTAGTACCATTGCCCGTGGAATTCCTATTGGCGGAGATTTAGAATACGCCGACGAAGTAACCCTAGGCAGAAGCATTTTAAGTCGAATATCTTACGAATGATTATGAAACGAACAAAAGTAAAAATTTGCTGCATCAGTTCGGTGCAAGAAGCCAAATTAGCGATTCAATATGGAGCAGATGCCTTGGGTCTGGTGGCAGAAATGCCTAGTGGACCAGGAACAATCAGAGATGAATTAATCACAGAAATTATTCAAACTATTCCCCCTCCGATTGCTTCCTTTTTATTGACAAGTCGAACAGATTCTCAGGCGATTATCCAACACCAAAAGCTAGTCAATTCCAATGTCATTCAAATAGTGGACTCCCTACAAACGGGTTCGTACAAAGATTTCAAAGCACAGATTCCGAGTGTGAAAATTGTTCAAGTGATTCATGTAATCGACGAAAAAACAATTGACGAAGCCTTAGAAGCCGCCTCATACGTTGATTCCCTTCTTTTGGATTCCGGAAATCCAAGCTTGGCTGTAAAAGAATTGGGAGGAACAGGGCGAGTACATAATTGGGAAATTAGCAGAAAAATTGTAGAGCAATCTCCCATTCCAGTATTTTTGGCAGGTGGTATTAAAGCCGAAAATGTACGAGCCGCTATCGAAGCTGTACAACCTTATGGAGTAGATTTATGCAGCAGTGTCCGAACAAACGGGCATCTCGATGTTGCCAAACTTGAAACATTCTTTGAAGCAGTTCATCGAATTTAGAAACGGTATTTTGGGGGAGGTTTTAAGATTCAAAGCAATGCTTGAGGGAGGATTTAGATTAAATTTTCATAAAAATTGGTAAAACTCCCAAAAAAATAGTAGATTCATCCAATTAAATCAATCATACAAATGAACAGAAAAGAATTTATTCAGTCGTTTCTTGGAGGAGCCTTATTTCTTAAAATAAGCAACGGATTTGGACAAAAACCCGTCTATTTTGAAGGAATGCATGCCTTGGCTCCACTTCCTTATGCCAACGATGCTCTTGAGCCTTATATTGACAAATTGACAATGGAAATACACCACGATCGTCATCACAAAGCATACGTCGATAATCTAAATAAAGCTCTTGCAGGTACAGACCTAGAAAAACTCAGCATAGAACAATTGCTAAAAGATATAAGCAAATATCCTGTTGCAGTAAGAAATAATGGCGGTGGACATTGGAATCATAGCTTTTTTTGGCAAATCATGGCTCCAAACGCTGGTGGTAATCCAAGTGGTCAAGTAGCGGACGCAATAAATGCCACCTTTGGAAATTTTGATAAGTTGAAAGAGGAATTTGCAAAAGCAGCGACCACTCGTTTTGGTTCGGGTTGGGCTTGGTTGATTGTTACTGCCGATAAAAAATTGAAAGTCATATCAACAGCAAATCAAGACAATCCTTTGATGGACATTTCGACTGAAAAAGGAACGCCTATTCTGGCTTTAGATGTTTGGGAACATGCTTATTATTTAAAATATCAAAATAAACGTGCCGATTATGTAGCAGCCTTTTGGAATGTGGTCAATTGGAAAAAAGTCAACGAAAATTTTGAATCTGCCATGAAATAATTCTTTTTTATACCCAACGGCATTGCATTAGTCGTTGGGTATAAAATGACCAATACTCGAAAAATGAGCTAATTTTTTGAAAGAAGAGTGGCATCCTGATAAATTTACAATTTTATAAACTCTACCCGTCGATTTTTTGCTCGATTTTCTGGCGTATCATTGGCGATACTTGGTTCAGATTCTCCTTTACCATCTGCATTTAATCTGCTTGGGTCAATTTTATGTATGTTAATGAGTTCTTTTACGACAGATTCTGCTCTTTTTTGCGATAAAATCTTGTTTGAAGCCTCATCTCCAATATTATCGGTATGCCCCACTACTTTTAATTTAATTGTCGGATTGGATTTCATGTAGTTCGCAATCATGGAAATAGTACTCAGCGAACTTGGGGTAATATCTGCTTTATTGGTTTCAAAGAGAATGGCATTAGTTGAATATTTGCCATTTATCATAAAATCATTTCGTAAATCGGGGATAGAGTGAGCAAGTAAAAAATTAGAAACATACATTCCGTATTTATTCTCATCATCTCTGCTATACGCAGTTAAAATAAAGTTTTTAAGGTTAATACCTTTCATAAATGCCGAATTAACATCAAAAATTTTTGAAGCATTGATATAAAACTTCATCCTGCTATCTTGTCTGACAAAAGCCAAGTGTATGATTTTTCCATTGAGGGCATTCAAATCCGGCATATTCGAACCATTAATAACCGCCTGTACAGGAATATAATTTTTGGCACTTCCATTTGCCCAATTATCAATAGTTACTTCATCATGAAAGAAATCAATTAAAGTTTTAAACCCATTCATCCCCCCTTCGGATATACCAATATTTTCGTCTGGAAAATAGGCAGAAAACGCCACCGTAAGGTCGTTATAGGTTTTATACCGACCAGCTTCAGTTTCTATCAAATCAAATTCAAAAGTAAAGTTTCGGGGAAGAGAATCTAAATATTCTGGTGTATGCCTGCTTTCATGATTGAGATGAAGCCACTTTCCTGGAATATCTTTGAGAGTGACAATTTCTCCTCCCATATTAGATAACCAATTTTTGGGATAATCACTTATTTCTTCATTTTCAAAATTGTCAAAATAAATTGTTTTTGCCCCCCTAACAAAATCAAATTTGCGATAAGCCTCTATCGAACTTTCTATTGGCTTTTTTTCAATATCTGTCGATTCTTTCGCTTGTTCTTCGTTTTCATTTGTTTCTTTATTTTCGGTAGATTTCTGTTTTTTCTTAAATAAATTATCTACCGCATCTTCGACCTTGTCTAAGGCTCGTTCTTCTGCATTATTGACCTTCTGGTCTTTTCTATTTAGAACCTTATCCTTGATTCGTTCAATTTGCCCATAGCATTTTGGACTGGGACTAAATACTTGTACCATTACAAGCATTGATACACAACACATTAGACTATTTGTTTTCATCGGCAAATAAATTAAGAGTTTAAATTACTATTTAAAAGCTTCATCTATAGTTTGTTGTAAGTGTGTGAAAGTTTATCCGATGAAATTAATTTAAAAATTTTAAATAATCAAATTTGTCTCAAAAATTATTTACAAATGTATCAATCTTCTTGAAGGGATTTATTTTGCCCAATCAATTTTATATTTTTTTCCCTTTATCTTCTCATGCTTTACTATTTTCAATAAATCAGAAGCTTTGTCATATTTGACTGCAACAAAAGCGTTAAAGTCCTTTACTTCAATCATTCCAATATCGGATTTTTCGATATTCCCTTTTTGACAAAGAAACCCTACGATATCAATTTTATTTATTTTATTTTTCTTTCCCCCTCCAACATAAATGGTTCGATATTGAGGTAAATTTGGAAGAGAAATGATTTCGGGAATGGCATATTCTTCAATGTCTTTGTTGATAAATTCCGAAATTTTTTCATCTTTATGAACCATTAGATAGGCTGTTCCTGAGCCATACATACGAGCTGTACGACCATTTCTATGAATAAAATCTTGTTCTTGATTGGGTAAATGATAATGAATGACATGTTTCATCTCTGAAATATCTAATCCTCGAGCAGCCAAATCTGTACAGACAAGATAATTGATACTGCCATTTCTAAACTGAATCAATGCCCTTTCTCGTTCTTCTTGCTCCATTCCCCCATGATAGAAAGTAGCAATGATACCATTTTTTTTCAAAAAATCGCTGGTTCGCTCAGCCGCTTCTCTGTGATTACAAAAAATTAGAGCCGCCTCCGAGTTGAGAGAACAAATCAATCGAAACAAACACTCTACCTTGTCTTTTTCTTCGGAAATTACTTTTTTGATACACAACGCCTTGGTCTCGGGTTCTTGATTGGGGAGAAAATCCAATATATGTGGCTGAAGAATACCCGTGAAATCTGGTATATCAACCCCCTGTGTGGCAGAAACCAATATTTTCTTTTGCAGATGTGGGATATTTTCGATGATAAACTGCATTTGTTCGTGAAATCCCATCTCCAAAGATTTATCAAATTCATCCAAAATAAGTACCTGAATGTCTTCCAGCGAAAAGCTTTGGCGGTGAAGATGATCCATAATTCGCCCAGGTGTGCCAATCAATACTGCTGGTGGAGTACTGAGGTTTCGTAATTCTACCTGAATCGCATGACCACCATAACAAACATTTACCTTGATACCTGTTGCCATTTTTTTCCATACTTGCTCTATCTGCAATGCTAACTCTCTGGAAGGTGTCAGAATCAGACATTGTACTTGGGGTAGCTGTGAGTCAATAAGTTCTAACAAAGGCAATAAAAAGCCAAGTGTTTTGCCTGAACCTGTTGGAGAAAGTAAAACAATTTGGTCGTTTTTTTGAATATTTTTCCCCAATTCGACCTGCATTGGATTCAGTGAATCAAAGCCAAATTGGGCTAAAATTTCTTTCGTTTTTTTCATTAGTAAAAATTAATATGTTTTATTCTACACTTCGAGATATAACTGATTGACTTGTCGGGCGATGTTTTCGCCAGAGAATTGCCTTATGTGTGATTGTCCCGCTCGAACGAGGCTTTTCCGTAACAAATCATCTCCTAACAAAAGTGCCATTTTATCAGCTAAATCACTTATATCCAAAGGATTGGCATATAAAGCACCTCCCCCTCCGGCTTCTTCCAAACAAGACCCCGTAGCTGCCACGACTGGGATTCCGCTATGCAAAGCCTCAACAATGGGAATACCAAATCCTTCAAAAAAAGAAGGATAAACCCCAAATATTGCTCCTTGATATAATGCAGGCAAATCCTCCGCCGGAACTCCAAATATTGCCCGAACATTGGCGGGATTTGCCGATAATATTTTTTCAGAATAGCCCGATTTGCCACCAATCAAAATCAACTCAATATCTTTGCGTTCTAAAAGTTTGAATGCTTTGATTAGTCGTTCTTGGTTTTTTCTTTCGGAAAAAGAAGAAACACAAATCAGATAGGGTTTTGATAAATGATACTTTTGTTTGATTGCAAGAATTTGCTCTGGGGCTGATGTTTTTTTGTAAATATCCTGAGAATCCTGATAAATGACACGAATGTTTGCTTCAGGAATTTTATAAAAATCTACAATATCTTGTTTGGTTTGCTGACTTACGGCTATGATGGCATCGGCATTTTGGCAGGCATATTTGAATTTTTTCTCATAAAAAAAACGGTCGATACCTGGATATAAATCAGGATATCGCAAAAATATCAAATCATGTATGGTCACAATTGACTTAATATTTGTTTTTTTTAATCCAATAGGAATTTCATTGCTCAAACCATGAAAAATCCCTACTTTATCTTTTTGTAAATCTTGATTAATCAACCAAGTTCGCCACAGACCTTTCCACCAAAAATGAGTTTTACGAATAGACGATGCTTCGATGGGTAAAAGATTTTTTTTGGGATATTTGGGTGTATAAAATAGATATTCATTTTCTGGAATGAATTGTAGCAAGGACTCAATGATGAATCTGCTGTAATTGCCCAATCCGGTATAATTATTAAATGCTCTTTTGGCATCGAAACCCACTTTCATTGATTTTTTACTTGATTTTAAATGATAATTATTCTTGATACGTGATAAAAACAAAAGCCCCATAAAAGAGCAATCTATGTTTCGACAAAACAAAATTTTAACCCTAAATGGAGCAAATTATTTAGCAATATACTGAATTATATTTAATTTTGCAATTACAATCAGGCTACCAGTGCTTAGACTCAATATCCTCCCATATACCAATTCTCTCTCTTTTCCCAATTAAAGATAATTCCAAAACAATCTCTAAGTATCAAACAATTTTAGTTGGCAATTTTACGAGAATTGAAATTTATTCAAATACCTCAAACATAGTTGCTATAAAATTATTTGATTTTCGTAATTTTTCATTTGAAAATCGTTGGCAATATTCTGCAAAAACTTAGTAGTTTTGCGTCAGAATTAAGCGATTAATCGTTTTTTTATAAAACTCGTACTACTTCATTATTTGAATCAAGCAGTTGTTGTGAAAATTTCAGAAATTCGTTCAATTTTTAGAAAACAAATACACAATCATCAAAACCACCCCATGATTATTCAGACCAATAAAGCTTTTTTTATACTCATTTTAGGAATTTTATCTGGTATCGGAGCCTTTTCCATCGACACCTACATTTCAGGATTTCCGGCAATAGCCCAAGATTTGCATGTCTCTATTGCCCAGGTTTCCTATTCACTTTCCAGTTTTTTCATAGGGATTTGTGTCGGACAACTATTTATAGGGCCTTTATTGGATAGATTTGGAAGAAAAAAGCCCTTAATAGTAGGAATGACCATCTATACCATCACATCCTTTGGTGCCGCACTGACACCTTCGATTGAGCTACTGATTGGTTTACGATTTTTACAAGCTTTGGGAGCTTGCGTAGGAAGTGTTGCCCCTCGAGCAATGGTAAGAGATAGTTTTCCTATCCACGAAATGGCTAAAATATTTTCGTTATTAATACTTATTTTGGGGATTTCGCCAATTATTGCACCAACAGTGGGTAGCTATGTCATTACAGCTTTCGGTTGGCGAGCAGTGTTTATTTTGCAAGGGGGAATGGGGCTTTTTATTCTATTATTAGTTATTTTCTTTCTTCCAGAAACACAAAAAAGCAACCCAAATGTATCTTTACGTTCAAAGGACATTATCAACAAATTTATAGAAATCTCCAAAGTACCACAATTTTATACATACGCACTTACTGGAGCGATTGTTTCTTCAGGAGTATATGCCTATTTGGCAGGCTCACCACTTGTATTTATGAAAAACTTTCACCTAAGTGAGAAAGAATATGCCTACGCCTTTGGGTTTATTGCAGCCGGATTGATTGCAAGCAGCCAGTTCAACACCCTTGTTTTAAAA
Organism: uncultured Emticicia sp.; assembly: GCA_964444025.1. Lineage (GTDB taxonomy): Bacteria > Bacteroidota > Bacteroidia > Cytophagales > Spirosomataceae > Emticicia. The sequence goes on along the minus strand of CAYUFZ010000026.1, from coordinate 2,463 downwards.
GTATTTTTGACAAAGAGAATCATCCGAACAGCATTATTTATTCAGACCTTTTTCGGAATATGCCTTTTCGTCGGAAGTTTGATGCAGTGGCACACTTTGTTTAGTATTTTGCTTCTATCTTTTCTATTTATCAGTTGTCAGGGATTCAGCCAACCCAATACCTCCGCCCTAGCTCTAAGTCCCTTTAGCAAAGAAGCGGGTAGTGCCTCTGCCTTGCTGGGAGCATTACAGATGGGTTTTGGAGCATTATCCTCGGCATTGGTAAGCCTTTTAGGAAATGGAAGCCATGCCATGACGGGCGTGATGATGACTTGTGCTGGGATAGGAGTCCTTCTTATTCAACTACTTCAACCAAAAATTATCAAAAATTAACCAAAACATTCCTATTAAGAATAAATTTCAGTTTTCTGAAATAAATCGAGCATCAACCCACGAAAATGCAACTTATAATGGAGTCACCAACAAAAAGCATAGAAATATAATTTAAACATATCTTAAACAGAACTAACATGCAAATACGAAAATTAGGTAGCCAAGGTTTAGAAGTTTCGGCAATTGGTTTGGGATGTATGGGAATGAGTTTTTCTTATTACCCATTTCCTGAAAAAAAAGACGCCATAGCCCTGATTCACCAAGCACTGGCAGAGGGTGTCAATTTTTTCGATACTGCAGAAGTATATGGCCCCTATGATAATGAAGAAATAGTAGGCGAAGCACTTGCAAACCGTCGAGAATCGGCATTTATTGCAACAAAGTTTGGATTTGACATTCAGGATGGAAAAATGGTTGGTATCAATAGCCGTCCAGAACAAATCCGCAAAGCCGTAGAAGGCTCTTTAAAAAGATTGAAGACCGATGTCATTGATTTACTTTACCAACACAGAGTCGATCCGAATGTTCCGATTGAAGAAGTCGCTGGCACCGTAAAAGACCTTATCCAAGAGGGGAAAGCAAAATTTTTTGGGCTGTCGGAAGCGGGAGCTGCCACGATTAGAAAAGCCCACGCCGAATGCCCCGTTTCGGCATTGCAGAGCGAATACTCCCTTTGGACACGCCAACACGAGCAAGAAATCATTCCAACCATCGAACAATTAGGCATTGGATTAGTGGCATTTAGTCCATTAGGGAAAGGCTATTTGACAGGAAGTATTGACGAAAAACGCACTTTTGCAACCGGCGACATCCGAGCAATCTTGCCAAGATTTACAGAAGAAGCCCGAATCGCTAATACAAGCCTGCTTGCGTTACTTGAGCGATTTGCGATTGAAAAAAGTGCAAGCAAAGCCCAAATAGCATTGGCTTGGGTATTGGCACAAAAACCTTGGATAGTACCCATTCCCGGAACAACCAAAAGTACAAGATTGAGCGAAAACAACGCAGCCGCCAATATTACATTCAGCTCTAAAGAGCTGTCCGAAATTGAGGAGGCATCTCAACAAATCCAAATCATCGGAACACGTTATACGGAAGCCATGGAAAAAAGCACAGGATTGTAAATAAATTAGGGATGTATTTATGTTTATCATCCCTAATTTATCATTTTTGATGCTAAAATGCTTTCTCAAACAACAATGAAAAATCTGACAGACACTGTTTCTTCTTCCAGCGATTGAGGAGAGAAACAGCTCCAAACAGAATAAAATAATACCTATTATTTTATTCATCTGAATTTTAGTTTTTTGTTAGCACGATGCGAATTTAACCATTTTCAATTTCTTTCGAAAAAGCGAAGCTCCTATCAGTAATACATAATAAGGATAAGTAATAGTAAAACCGACATACCATTACTTATCCATTATGCTTTTAATCAATAACGTGATTTTTGTACTTTTAAAAACTCATTTTTTAATTTTTCTGTCCTTTTTGTCATAAACAACCAAAGGAATATAATAAAAAAAAGAAGAATGATAGAATTTAATAGATTTTTACTATTATGCCTATTATTTACTAAAAAGATAATAATATTTATTATCGCATTAATGCTCATAAAAATAAGTACCCAACTTTCTCGACCGAAAAACATCCAAGCTAAAAAAGAGGGCATAATCATGTAGATATACCATTTTTTATTTATCTGAGGTATTTTTTTTAGTAAATTTTCCATAGTGTAGAATTCATGAGATTTCTCTACTTCATAAACAACAGTAGCTACAAAGATACAGCCCCAGAACTAGTACAATCATAAGCATTAGCGACAAAATTTACCACTAATAAATTAACACTAAAAAAAGAGACTTTTTCTTTTGCATTTGGAATTAATAAATTAGCACGCTTTTTAGGTAGCACTGCAAATAACCTATCAGTTTAGACTGATGAACAGCAAATTTGTAAATATCGCTATCTTTATTAATTCAAATCTATCACCATCATATAAAAAAAACAACTTTTTTTCAAAAACATTATCAAAAGGTATCATAACTCTAAACAACAATAAAAACGGCGAACTTTCTTCAAGTTCGCCGT
>CAYUFZ010000025.1:20458-20744 GCA_964444025.1 uncultured Emticicia sp. | reverse complement strand
TTGACAAGCAGAAAACAAGCATAAAATCACTAAATATTTTTTCATAAATCGATGTTTTTTTGAATCTTATCCCCTCTTTATATTTTCAAATTTCGATAAAAATCACTATCTTTACACGAATATACACCTAATAAACGAGGGCAACAAATCAATAGTTTCATTTAGATATTTGTTGATTCATAAATCATATTTATTCCAAAAATGGCAGAAAATCAAGAGGGCATAGAACCTCAAAAATCAAGAGCAGATTATGGTGCCGAAAATATTCAGGTACTTGAAGGGTTAG
>CAYUFZ010000025.1:10533-20448 GCA_964444025.1 uncultured Emticicia sp. | reverse complement strand
CTAAAGGGCTACATCATTTGATTTGGGAGGTTGTCGATAACTCTATCGATGAAGCTTTGGCTGGGCATTGCGACACCATCTATGTCACTATCAACGAAGACAACTCTGTTACGGTAAAAGATAATGGGCGGGGAATTCCAACGGGAATGCACTCCAAAGAAAAAAAATCGGCACTAGAGGTCGTGATGACAGTCTTGCATGCTGGGGGTAAATTTGACAAAGATACCTATAAAGTATCCGGAGGCTTGCATGGTGTGGGGGTTTCTTGTGTGAATGCTTTATCAATTCACTTGAGAGTAGAAGTCCACCGTGAAGGAAAAATATTTGAACAAGAATATAGCATCGGAAAACCCTTGTATGCCGTACGAGAAATCGGAGAAGCAAGCGATACCGGAACAATGGTTACATTTAAGCCAGATGCCAGTATTTTTACCGTTACAGAGTACAAATACGAAACGGTTGCCAATCGTCTGAGAGAGCTTTCTTTCTTAAATAAAGGCATAAGCATTATTCTGACAGACTTAAGAGACAATGATGAGAATGGTAATCCAATCACGGACACCTTTCATTCTGAAGGGGGTATCGCTGAATTTGTAACTTATATAGATGCTGGAAGAGAAAAATTAATACCTGAGCCAATGTTTATGGAGGGAAGCCGAGATGGGGTTCCGGTAGATGTGGCGATGCTATACAATACAAGTTATAGTGAAAATGTCTATTCTTTCGTCAATAACATCAACACCCATGAGGGCGGCACGCACGTGTCGGGCTTTAGAATGGCACTTACTCGAACCTTGAAATCTTATGCCGAAAAATCGGGTATTTTGGCAAAAGAAAAGATAGATATCAGTGGCGATGATTTCCGTGAAGGATTGACGGCTGTTATTTCTGTAAAAGTTGCCGAACCTCAATTTGAAGGACAAACCAAGACCAAATTAGGCAATAGTGAAGTAACCTCTGCCGTGAGTTCTTGTGTGGCAGAAATGCTTGAAAATTACTTAGAAGAACATCCGAAAGAGGCTAGAATTATCATTGACAAAGTCCTTTTGGCAGCAAAAGCACGTATTGCTGCTAAAAAAGCCCGTGAAATGGTTCAGCGTAAAAATGTATTAATCGGAAGTGGATTGCCAGGAAAATTAGCCGATTGTTCGGAATCAGACCCAAGCATTTGCGAGGTTTATTTGGTTGAGGGAGATAGTGCAGGTGGCAGTGCCAAACAAGGCAGAAATAGAGCTTTCCAAGCTATTTTACCTTTACGTGGCAAGATATTGAACGTTGAAAAAGCCCAAGAATTTAGAATCTATGAAAATGAAGAAATAAAAAATATCTTCACCGCCTTAGGGGTGCAGATTGGTAGAGAAGGAGATGAAAAAGCACTGAATTTGGACAAATTACGCTATCATAAAATCATCATCATGACGGATGCCGACGTAGATGGAAGCCATATTCGTACCTTAATTCTTACTTTCTTCTATCGATACATGAAAGAACTCATCGAAAGGGGCTATATTTATATTGCTCAACCGCCTTTGTATCTCGTAAAGAAGGGAAAAGAAGAAGAATATTGCTGGACTGAAGACCAAAGAGCCATTGCCGTAAAGCGTTTGGCAGGCGGAGGGAAAGAGGAAAATGTAGGTATTCAACGCTATAAGGGTCTCGGAGAAATGAATCCTGAACAACTTTGGGAAACCACCATGCGACCAGACAAACGAAGCCTCAAACAAGTCACTATTGAATCCGCAGCAGAAGCAGACCATCTGTTTGCGATGCTGATGGGTGATGAAGTCGGACCAAGAAGGGATTTTATCGAGAAAAATGCCAAATATGCCAAAATTGATATTTAATATTTTTATCATCAAAGTTCCGAAATTAAATTTCGGAACTTTTTTATTCACCCAAGCAAATCATCATGAAAAAACTACTACTCTTCTTTACATTTTTGAGCATCTCTTTTGTAAGTTTTGCCCAAAAAAGAATAAATCCCGTGATTCAATCAGGAGGCTCCATGTACGAAGTTCCAGAGGCGGTACCAGTAGCCGACAAACAAATGAAGTACAAAATCATTGTTGACTTATCCAAAGCCTCAGACAAGCCAGATTCTATCAACTCGGCAATAGACAAATTGGCACGATTGGTAAATTTGCATCACGAAGCAGGTATTCCAGCAAAAAATTTATCAATTATTGCTGTTTTTCATTTTTTAGCTACCCCGAATATATTAGACGACGAGGCTTATAAAAAAAGATTTGGCATCAATAATCCAAATACCGCAATCATTAACGAATTGGCACAAAACGGGGTTAAATTTTATGTCTGCGGACAATCACTTCGGGCAAGAAAATTAGTAGAAGATAAAAGAAACCCAAATATACAAGTAGCACAATCAGCACTGCTGACATTCAGTACATTTCAGAACAAGGGTTATTCTCTGATTTTACCTTAATAAATAGGCATTAAATGCCTATTTATTAAAATATCTCTCGGGCAACAGCCATCGTTGTATCCGATTTACTCATGGTATAAAAATGTAAAGCAGGAACCCCAAACTGAATCAGTTCCTTGCATTGCTGAATGGTCCACTCAATACCTACTTGTTTTACTTGCTTATCATTTTCACAAGCTTGAATACTTCTTTTAAAATCATCTGGCAAGCCTAAATAGAACAATTTAGGCAAAATATCCATTTGTTTTTTGGTAGAAAGAACCTTTAAGCCTGGAATGATTGGAATATTGATACCTTCTTGGCGACAACGATTGACAAATTCAAAATATTTTTGATTATCAAAAAACATCTGGGTTACGATATAATTAGCACCTGCCGCTACTTTCCTTTTCAGATTTATCATATCAAAATCCAAATTATCTGCTTCAAAATGCTTTTCTGGATAAGCCGCCACACCGATACAAAAATTACTAGCATTTAGGTATGCGGCTTCTTCATGGAGATATTTCCCCTGATTCATCGCCACAATCTGTTCGACCAATTCATTGGCATAAGTATGGCCATCTTCTTTCGGCATAAAAGAATCGTACGGCTTGGCATAATCGCCACGCAAAGCCAAGACATTATCTATTCCTAAGTAATTCAAATCTATTAATAAATCCTCCGTTTCGTCTTTACTGAAACCCCCACAAAGTACGTGCGGAACAGGGTCTATTTTAAATTTTTGCATAATTGCCGAACAAATACCTACCGTTCCTGGACGCTTACGAGTAGCAATCTCTTTCACCGACCCGTCGGGCATTTGCTTAGAAATATATTCTTCACGATGATAAGTCACATCTATAAATGGAGGGTTCAGCTCCATCATCGGCTCAATAGCACTCAATAATTCATGTATATTGCTACCTTTGGTTGGCGGAATTATCTCTATTGAAAAAATAGGCTTTCCATTATTATTTCCAAGATGTTCTGTCACTTTTGCCATATCAATAAATTATCAAAATTTAAAATATCTTTTTTTTGAAGCAAAAATAGATATATTATTTAATAAATAAAAATATAATAGTCAATTTATCTAAAAAAATGCGATATATTAGTTAAAAATATTTTTCATTTTCACACAATAATCATAAAAAAAGACTGACTTGGAAGGTCAGCCTTTAGAAAAAACCTATACTTTATAGCTTCGATGGGCATCTAATTTTAAGAAAATGAATAATAAAATTGTAAATGACCAAAGCGACGAACCTCCATAACTCAGAAACGGAAGAGGGATACCAATAACAGGCATCAAACCTATTGTCATTCCAATATTCACAAGAAGGTGGAAGAATAAGATAGACGCAACACAGTATCCATAAATTCTGGCAAACTTACTTCGTTGCTTTTCAGCCAAATTTATCAATCGGTTGAGCAATGCCGCAAAAATTAGAATCACAAATAAACTTCCAAAAAAGCCCCATTCTTCACCTACGGTACAAAAAATAAAATCCGTTGATTGCTCAGGCACAAAGTCAAATTTTGTTTGTGTTCCCTGTAAATATCCTTTGCCAATCACTCCACCAGAACTAATTGCGATACGAGATTGTGTCACATTCCAGCCAGCCCCTAATGGGTCTGAATCAGGATTTACCAGCACTTGGATACGTTTTTGCTGATGCGGCTGTAAAACATTTGTTGTAAAGAATTTTACACCAAAAACAAAAACCGAAGCCACCGTAAATACCCCAATCAGTCGCACAAGATTCTGTTGCGTACGTTCGTATCGTTTCAAGAAGAAATACCAAAAAGCAGCACAAGCAATGGCCAAACCAGCGACCACATAAAATTTATCAAAAAACAATACCAAAACAAACAAAATCGCCAAACTAATGCCAAGAGTCGGATAAATACCAGGCAATCCTTCTCGATACAAAACAGCAATAAAGGCAGCAAAAGTTAAGGCAGAGCCTGTTTCTTTCTGAAGAATAATAATAATTGGCGGCGTAAATACAATGGCAAAAGCGACAATTGCATCACGAAGCCTCGTCATGCTCACATTTTGCGTACTCAAATACTTTGAAATAGCCAAAGAAGCGATTACTTTTGAAAACTCAGCAGGCTGCAAAGAAAACGTACTTCCAATTTTTATCCACGACCTTGACCCCTTGATTTCGGTGGCGATAAAAATCGTCGCAATCAATAGTAAAATCATGAATCCATATAAAAAATAGGCAAACGAATCGTAAACCTTATAATCTACAAATAAGATTAACAACATTAGAATGAACGACAAACAAATAAAAAGCAATTGTTTGCCTGCATTATGCTCCAAAGAAAAGATTGTAATTGGATTTTCGGGATTATAAACAGCCGCATAAATATTCAACCAGCCAAAAATCACCAAAGCAGCATAAAGCCAAATTGTTGTCCAATCAATTCCTTCCCGAATATCAATATCACGTGCCATACAAGTTAAATTTCGTTAAAATCTTTAGGTTTAATAAATGTCGCCGCCATTCTTTTATTCAGAGGCTTCTTTTTTGGTTTTTCATTTTTTTCCGAATTTTGCGGAACCAATCTTTTTTCAGGCTCAGAGCTTAAAGTTCTCAAATCCTTTGATGTTTTTCCTGCTTGCATCGCCTCAAAAGTTCGGATAGACATGTTCATCATGCGTTCTTTCAAAGCAGTACGATAGACTTTTCGTTTGAGATATTTTTCGATGAGCAAAGTAGCAATAGGAGCCGCAACAGAGCCTCCGAATCCAGCATTCTGAACCATCACAGCAATAGCAATTTTCGGCTTATATCTTGGGGCAAAAGCAATAAATATCGAATTATCTTTTCCTCTTTTATCATTTTGCGAAGTACCTGTTTTTCCACAAATTTCGATTCCTTCCACAATACCCGCTCCTCCACCTACCGTTCCTCTTTCTACGGCATCTTGCATTCCTCCAATGATTGCCTCAAAATTACGGGCATCTATCTCTGTTCTGTGGATTTGTCTATACTCTGGTTTTACACCTTTGCCATTTTGACCAACCCCACGCACCAAATGAGGTGTAACCCAATACCCTCGATTCGCAATAGTTGATGCTAAAATTGCCATTTTAAGCATATTTACAGCAACCTCACCCTCACCAATACTTAGGGAGTAAATATTTGAAAATTTCCATTGTTCTTTGCCATATCGTTTGTCATAATACTTTACACTCGGCAAAAGCCCTTGAGATTCAGAAGGCAAATCAATGCCCAATCTTCGACCATATCCAAATTTTTCGACCATATCATGCCATTTTTCCAACATAATCGGAGCCGCTTTGAATGGGTTTGTTTGGTCAGATAATCCCATCGTACTTCTAAATACCTGATAAAAATAAGGATTACACGAGAATCGAACAGCATTGTGTAAGTCGCCCGATGGATGTCCGTGACATTTCACGGGAGCATTGCCACACACATAAAAAGTCTCAGGCTTGATAGAACCTAACTGCAAGCCCACCAAAGCTTGAACGAGCTTAAATGTCGAACCCGGTCTAAAAAATCCCGTAGCTACCCTATCGTTCAGTGGTTTGTCAGGGTCACGTGACAATACTTTGAAATTTTTGGCAAATTGCTTTCCAGATAAAATATTGGGGTCAAAATATGGATACGAACCCATTGCCAAGATTTCGCCACTCGATGGCTCAATCGCCACAGCACAGCCTGTTTTCCCTTGAAAGAGACTATCGGCGAGCTTTTGAACTTCCAAATCGACCGTCGTATATAAATTTTTACCAATCACTGCCAAAGTATCGAACTGACCGTCCGCATAAGCCCCTTTATTTTCGCCATGTACGTTCATCATCGTGAACCTTACCCCCCTTTTCCCCCTCAACTCCATCTCATATTGCTTTTCCAAACCAGTAATTCCGATATAATCACCACTTCGGTAATATTCTACTTCCTGAGCTTCATAAGCTTTTTTGCTAATTTCCCCAATATAACCCAAGGCATTTGCCATTGTTTTGGCAGGATACGTTCTGAAGAACGAAAGCTCAAAATGAAATCCAGGATAGCCAACCATGGCATCCGCAACCCTTGCATAATCCTCTTTGGACAGCTGCCTCAAAAATAAGGATGCACGGGTACGAGAATAGCTCCTAGCATTGGTCATGGTACTATCGAAATACCCTTTGGTAATATTGAACAAGCGACAAAAAGTCAGGGTATCCATAGGCTTCATTTTGTAGGGAGTCACGTACATGTCATATACATCTACATTTGCCACTAAAAGTTTGCCATTTCTGTCATAAATCTGACCTCTCAAAGGGACTTGCACTTCTTTTTTCAAAGCTCCCGTCGAACCAATCGTGTGGTATTGTTTATCGATGACTTGTAAATAAAGCAATCGAATCAAGTAGATACACAAATAAAGAAGAAAAAAACTAAAATGATTTGCTTTCTATTCTGAAACATTATAATAATTTATAGAAGATTTTAAAACTAAAAAACTTACAAAAACAGCTATACAAACAATTGTAAAATTTTAATTTCAACGGCAAAGTTCTTGAAAAAAGAAGATATTTTTATATAAATGGGCAAGAAAATTTATTTTTTTTTATTCATTCAAAATTTTGTTCGGAATATTAAAAATATTTTAAGTAAATATACGATTTTTGCAAGAAAATGAAATGGATTTAGTAAGATGTTTTCATTAATCCTGATTTCGTTTTAATTTCGAAAAAAATTACCTATTGGTTCTAAGTATAAAGCCAATAATTATCAATTTTTAGCCCAATTATGGAATATTCGTTAGCGGAAGTCAATCAAATTGCCAAAATACTTATTGAAAACGGAAAAAATCATCGCATTTGGATTTTTGAAGGAGAAATGGGAGCAGGCAAAACGACCCTTATCAAAGCCATAGGCAAGGGGCTTGGAATTACTGGAGAAGTACAAAGCCCTACCTTTTCTATCATCAACGAATACATCAATTCTGCTGGAGAATCTATTTATCATTTTGATTTTTATAGAATAAAAGAAGCCACAGAGGCACTAGATTTTGGTGTCGAAGAATATTTGTATTCAGGAAATTTATGCTTGTTGGAATGGGCCGAAAACATCAAGCCCTATTTACCAGAAACTTATTTTAAAATAGAAATTCAGCAAAATGATTTTGATAAAAGAAACATTCTATGGACTGAAAAAACAATATGAAAGACCAATCTATTTCTGAACTTGCCAGGCAATCTCTCTATCCGAAAGAATCTCCTGAAATCATAAAAAAAGGCAATAAAAACTTATTTATCGGCCTGCCCAAAGAAATCTCTCTTCAGGAAAACAGAATTGCCCTAACGCCCGAAGCCGTTGCTTTACTCATCAAAAACGGGCATGATGTGTTGATTGAAAAAGGAGCTGGGAAAGGGGCAAAATTCTCAGATTCGGAATATAGCGAGGCGGGTGCTCAAATTGTAGCCAATCATCAAGATGTTTTTGAGGCAGACCTCATTCTCAAAATTGAACCCATCATTGAGGAAGAAAAAAAATTCATCAGAAATGGGCAGACACTCATCTCTGCTCTCAATATCCCAAGATTATCCAAAGAATATTTTGAATTTTTGAACAAAAAAAGGGTAACAGGCATTGGATTTGAACTGATTCAGGATAAAGTCGGCAATTTCCCTATTATTCGTACCATGAGCGAAATTGCCGGAAGTACAGTCATGTTGATTGCTGCCGAATACCTCAGCAGTGTCCACGATGGTAGAGGAATGATTTTGGGTGGTATTACGGGAGTTCCACCTACCAAGGTGGTCATTATTGGGGCAGGAACGGTGGGCGAATACGCCGCTCGTACTGCTTTAGGACTTGGGGCAGAAATTAAAGTTTTCGACCAGCACATCTATCGTTTGCAACGGTTGAAATATACTGTCGGACAGCACGTTTATACTTCAATCATCGACTCTGATACGCTAAGTGATGCCATTGCTAGGGCTGATGTCGTCATTGGAGCGATTCGTTCGGAGGAGGGAGTTGCTCCATTGATTGTTTCTGAAGAAATGGTTTCCAGAATGAAGGCAAATTCTATCATTATCGACGTATCTATTGACCAAGGGGGCTGTTTTGAAACATCCGAAATGACAACACATAAAAATCCGACTTTTCAGAAATTTGACATTACTCATTATTGCGTCCCAAATATTGCCTCTCGTGTGGCACATACGGCAAGTATCGCTTTGAGCAATGTTTTCACCCCTTTTTTGCTGAAAACAGGCATTGTTGGAGGTATCGAGGAAATGATTTTCGCCAAACAATGGTTTACCAAAGGAGTTTATTGTTTCAACGGTAGCCTTACTAATTTATCTATTGCCCAACGCTATCATCTGAGATACAAAGATTTGAGTCTGTTAGTAGCTGCAAGAATGTAATTTAATCAATAAAATCAAACCATGATTTCACATACAAACGAAAATACCCTTATGGACGATGCTAATTCGCCTGAATTAGACTCAAAAATAATGGGATTTATTGCCAATGATTTTGTCAAAGTTTCCGACCATCTCAAAGAAGCCTCTTATCAAATTCGTAAAAGAGGTTTTTCAGAAAATCCAATTTTTATCGTTACCCGAACCCTCGTTGAGGTAGGACAAATGTTGTTTACGAGATTAGATTTTGAAACCCAATTCGACTACAAAGCCTCTTTTTTGGATGAATTTGTCCAAAGGAATCTGATTGGAGAAGAATCCATCGAATTATTCAAAGAAAACTACAAAAATCCAGATGAATATTGTTGTTTGTTTGTGATTGAAGGTGGCTTCGCAGGGTTTGTTTTTATTCCTTTTCCAGAAGATTAATCCTAAAAAAAATAGGCTACCCAAATTTGGATAGCCTATTTTTTTTAACTTATTTCTCTTCTCTAACCGTAGGATATTTGATGCCTAATTGCTCCAAATAAGTACTATATTTCGAAGAATCATAATAATATTTGCTCATTTCTGGTCTAAATTTTTCCATAATTTCTTTATTCAAATGAATCGCTGGCTTATCATCTTTGGATATTAATGGCGTATATTTTGTATCTTTTGTTTGCACTTGAGTATAATATTCCTTCGCATTTTGGATAATTTCAGGCTTCAATAACATATCAAGTAAAGTGAGAGCTTCTACTTTTGCACCCGCCGTACAGCCTTTGTGGGCAATTGGCGTAGCCATCGTGATGGCATTTGCCCAATGATGCCCTGGCATACCTGGCATATTCGCAGGGTATCTCAAGACCACCGTTGGAATAGACCACGAAATATCCGCAATGTCATCAGAGCCTCCCTGACGAACAATATTAGGAGAATAAACAGGCTCACCGATGGTATCCAATTTGGTCGCCAATCCATCAACTTTAGCAGATTTTAATTCTTTTTGAGAAGCCTTAGCCAATAATTGATCCTCTTCTGACCATTCCGGTAAGCCTACTCGTTTGATATTTTGATACATGGTTTCTGCAATCGGTTTGTTGAA
>CAYUFZ010000025.1:0-10523 GCA_964444025.1 uncultured Emticicia sp. | reverse complement strand
CTAGAATTTCATACGTAAATTTGGTATCTGTCATCATCGCAGCTCCTTCTGCAATTTTCATGGCATTATCAAATAATTTCCTGATTCTTGGGTATGTTCTTTCTCTAAAATAATACCAAACAGATGCCTTTGAAGGAACTACATTGGGTTGGTCTCCCCCATCTGAAATGACGTAATGCGAGCGTTGAGTAGTTTCGAGGTGTTCTCTTTTAAAATTCCAGCCAATATCCATTAACTCCACTGCATCTAATGCACTTCTACCTGCCCATGGAGCTCCTGCGGCATGAGCTGCCGAACCTTCAAAATGAAATTTAACAGAAACCAAACCAGTATTTCCTGCATCGCCCCAAGCAACACCCAAATTATCTCCTACGTGCGTAAATATACAAGCATCCACATCTTTAAAATAACCCTCTCGAACAAAAATCGCTTTTGCACCCACTTGCTCCTCTGCAACACCAGGCCACAAAACCAATGTTCCAAGAATTTTCTCCCTTTCCATAAGCTCTTTCAATGCCAAAACTGCTGTAATATTCAGGGCTTGTCCAGAATTATGCCCTTCTCCATGTCCTGGAGCTCCCTCCACAATCGGAGATTTATAGGCTACTCCGGGTTTCTGAGAAGCCTTCGGAATACAATCAATATCGCTTCCAATAGCTATTACGGGCTTACCAGACCCCCACTTCGCTATCCAAGCAGTAGGCATTCCTGCAATGCCACGCTCTACTTGAAATCCATTTTTTTCGAGTAAGTTTGTCAGAAATTTAGAAGTTTCAAACTCTTGAAAACCCAATTCTGCATAACTGAAAATTTGGTCATTTACCTCTTGAGTAAATTTTTTTCTTTCATCAATTTTTTTGATTAATTCTTGCTTCAAAAGTTCAAGTTTATCAGGAACAGGCTTTGTAGTACTTTTTTTCTTTTGTGCCAATGCCACATTACAAAACAACAAAAGCATACAGCTTAGGAGCGAAAGATGTTTCATCTGAAAAATATAGTTTAGGTTAAGAAATAAAATTACTTAGGAAACTGCGATTTGTTCAATCCAGGAATGATTTTCAAGGCATTTTTATAATATATTTTCTTCAAAACTTCGTCCGACAAGCCCATTCCATACATTTTCCAATACGCATGATATTTTTTATGGTAAGGAAAATATTCGTCTTCCGACTCCAAGACACGAAAATAGGTTTGGTATTCATCGGGTACCCACGAATCTTTTCCAAACAAAATTCTATCTTGGCGTTTGTCAAAAAATTTCTTCGCCATTCGTGGTTGTCTTCCCAATTCGGCAATGACCGCCCCTATTTCGACATACATATTCGGGAAAGCATCCATCAACGAATCTAATTTATTCAAATTATTGGGATACCACCCCATGTGGGCATTAATGAATGTTGTTTTTGGGTGTTTTCTGAAAACATGATGCTGCTGCTCAATCAATTGTTCCCACGTAAAATCCTTGCCTTCAGAGGCATCTCTCTTTCTATTTGGGTGTGTTTTCAATTCCAGCCAACGTTCGTTTTGTGCATCAAGGGGTTGCCAAAATGAGGCAGGGTCTGCGGTATGAATCAAAACAGGAATACCCAACTCTCCAGCTTTTTCCCAAATCGGGTCGATTCTTTCGTCATCTACTCGCACAAGATTTCCTTTGTCTTTTACGTTAAAACCCAAACTTTTATAGATTTTAAGTCCTTTAGCTCCTCGATTTTTAACATCCTCTTCCAATAATTTTACGGCATTTTCTGTCCAATTGGGTTCATCAATTTTATTAAAATCAATATTCGTAAAAATAGCAAAACGGCTAGGAAAGTTTTCTTTCACGGCCCCAATCATGGTTTCTAAGCCTTGGGTACTCGCCGATATGCTTTGATTGAAGCCTCGTCCACTCAAATTACACATCACCGCCATATTCATTTTGTCCATTTCGACAGTCAATTTTTCTAAATCGGCTTTATTTTTCATTTCCCATTGATGATTATGGACATCAATAAAAGGGAATTTTGCTCTGGTGATGGGTTTCCCTGGAACGACAAGGGTAGATTTGGGCTCGTATTCCTCAAAAGTAACTACCCCAGCATTATCGCCTATTTTTATTTGTTGGGCAAAGATTGGTGAAACCGCTAAAGAAAACACAAAAATTGCTAAGCTTTTGCGAAGAAAACATTGGATTGAATCCTTATATTGCATCATATATTATCGTTTATTTATATGCAATATAAGGAAAAAAGATAAATATTGATGAAGAACCTGCACATAGTTCGACAATTTTCCGAATTGTTGAGATTAAATCGAAAAATGATTTAACGGTATGATTAAAAATCAAATTCCGTGGAGGAGATTATTTGCAAACCTTTATTTGCTCCAATCGCCTAATGTTTCTGTTTTCATTCTTTCATAGTTCCTAACAGAAACATCAAGCAAGCCTCTCGCAGCTCCTCATCAAATGCAAAAATTATAGACAAGTGTCTTATTATCAAACAATTAAAAAAAAGACATTTTATTTATAAATCAAAGCAATGGCATGAGCTTCCAATCCCTCTTTTCGACCCACAAAGCCCATCTCTTCTGTAGTAGTTGCCTTAATAGAAATACAATTTTCGGGCAAACCACTTACCTCAGCAATTGCCCGAATCATTTCGGGAATATATTTGCCAATTTTAGGCTCTTGCAAACAGACCGTCGAGTCAATATTTCCAATACTATATCCTTCTTTGTGCAACATTTCCACGACAATTTTCAGCAATATTTTACTATCAATGCCTTTCCATCGAGGGTCTGTATTTTTGAAATGTTTGCCAATATCGCCCATAGCAGCGGCACCCAACAAAGCATCACACATCGCATGTAATAAGACATCCGCATCCGAATGCCCCACTGAGCCTACCGTATGAGGAATTTTCACCCCACCGAGCCACAAATCATATCCTTCACCCAATTGGTGAACATCATATCCCTGACCAATTCTTATATTCATAAAAAAAATTTTCGACAAATGTAATATAAACTTTTGCATTCAGAAAGATGTTTTAAATTTGCATTTTAATCTTCTTAATAAAAAACAAAAAAGATATCAATTTAGCGAAAAGCAAACACCTTTTATATGATTAACTACCAACACTTTACCCTAACGAATGGACTTGAAGTTTATGTTCACGAAGACCATACAACCCCGATGGCGGCGGTCAATATTCTTTATAATGTAGGCTCACGGGACGAAGATGAAGACAAAACAGGCTTTGCCCATCTTTTTGAACATTTGATGTTTGGTGGTTCTAAAAATATTCCGAGCTACGATGAGCCACTTCAAAAAGTAGGTGGCGAAAATAATGCTTTTACCTCGCCAGATATCACCAATTACTACATTACATTGCCTGCCCAAAATATCGAAACGGCCTTTTGGCTCGAATCAGACCGTATGCTGAGTCTTTCCTTTGACCCCAAAGTATTGGAAGTACAACAAAAAGTAGTGATAGAAGAATTCAAACAAAGATATTTGAATCAGCCTTATGGAGATGTTTGGCTAAAATTACGTCCATTGGTTTATGAAAAACACCCTTATAAATGGGCAACTATTGGCAAGGAAATCAAGCATATCGAAGAAGCAACCATGGAGGATGTGAAACATTTTTTCTATAAATATTACCTTCCAAATAATGCCATTTTGGTTGTGGCAGGAGATATTACCGTAGAAAAAGTGAAAGAATTGTGCAAAAAATGGTTTGAACCCATACCGGCAGGTGAAAAATATGTTAGAAATTTACCTCAAGAACCCGAACAAAAAACGGCAAAATTCTTGGAGGTTTCTGCCAAAGTGCCTCTCAATGCCATCTATAAAGCATACCATATACCGGGTAGATTTGAGGATGATTTTTACAAAGCAGATTTATTGAGTGATATTTTGGGAAGAGGAAAATCCTCCAGACTTTATCACTCCTTAGTGAAAGAACAGCAACTTTTCAACTCGATTCATGCCTACGTAACGGCATCTCTTGAGCCAGGCTTAATCATCATCCAAGGAAACCTCAACGAGGGTATTTCGCTTGAAGAGGCTGATGAAGCCATCAACAAAATTGTCGAAAATCTTTCCAATGAAAGATTGGATGAAAAGGAAGTCCAAAAGGTTAAAAATCAGGCAGAATCGACTATCGCATTTGCTGAAATAGAATTACTGAACAGGGCCATGAATATTGCGTTTGCTGCCAATGCAGGCAATGTAAATTGGTGTAACGAAGATGCCCAACGAATTGAAAGCATCAATCCTGAAAACCTTCACCAAATGGCAAAAAAAATATTCAGAAAAGAAAATAGTTCTACCCTTTATTACAGAGCAGAAAATAATTAAACTTTTAGCCGTTTTCTTGAAAAACGGCTTTTTTTATGAAACATGAGGCTATTTCTATCAGGCCATTTATCGGGGCAAAAGACTTTGAATTGTCTTCCCAATTTTATACCGCTTTAGGATTCAAGGAAATAAAATTAGGCAATGATTTGAGCTATTTCAATAACGACTCCGTAGGATTTTATTTACAAAAAGCATATATCAAAGATTGGATTGATAATAGCATGATATTCATGGAGGTAGCCGATGTAGAAAAATTTTGGAAAAATCTGCTTGAACTGGAATTGGATAAAAAATTTGAACAAATACGCCTCGTTCCGATTCAAACAATGGAATGGGGCAAAGAGTGTTTCATTCACGACCCTTCTGGGATTTTATGGCACATTGGTGAGTTTTTTTAAATAAAATAGGAGTACCAAACGTTTGGTACTCCTATTTTATTTAAACGAAGTTTATCTATTAAAATAACAATCCCGCAATAGTTGCACTCAGATAGCTCGCCAAAGTTCCGGCAATTAATGCCTTAAATCCTAATTTTGCTAAATCTTGGCGACGAGACGGAGCCAACTCTCCAATTCCCCCGATTTGAATAGCAATGGAGCTAAAATTAGCAAATCCACAAAGAGCAAAACTCGTAATTGCCAATGTTTTAGGGTCTATTTGGTCTTTTACTTTCAATAATTCCAAATAAGCCACAAATTCATTCACAACCATTTTTGTTCCCATCAAAGAGCCAGCAACTTCAATATCTTTGGAAGGCACACCCATTGCCCAAGCAAATACAGAAAAAACTTTACCCAAAATAAAATTCATGCTCAAATCTTGTTGCCCCCAAATTGTACCTGTTTTGGACAAAATCAAGTCAATCAAGGCAATCAAGGCGATGAAACCAATCAACATTGCAATGACATTAAAACCAACTTTCAAGCCTTCACTTGCCCCTGCCGCAATGGCATCTAACAAATTGGCATGAGCTTTTTTGATTTCTACGCTGACCGTTCCTTTGGTTTCAGAATCTTGTGTTTCGGGATAAATAATTTTAGCAATGACCAACGCTCCCGGAGCAGCCATGATACTTGCCGCCAATAAATAAGGAGCGGGAATACCAAACGAAATATACAAAGCCATCACGCCTCCAGCAATACAAGCAAAACTTCCTGCCATTGAAGCCAAAAGCTCACTTTGTGTCATATTTTTTAGATAAGGCTTAATCATGATTTGAGCCTCTACTTGTCCGACAAAAGCACTGGCAACATTCGACAAAGCCTCTGCCCCACTCACACCCATGAGCCACTTGACACCCTTTGCCAACACAGCCACTACTCGCTGCATGATACCCAAATGATATAAAATATTTACCAAAACTGCTACAAAAATGATGGTTGGAATAATTTTAAAGAAAAAAATCGTTTGCTGCCCAAATACTTTCCCCAACAACATCGGACTTACCAAAGGACCAAATACAAAATCAGCTCCTTTGTCTGCCAAACTTAAAATAGTCTGAATTTTTTTCCCCAACCAATCGAATAGGGCTTGTCCAGCAGACGTTTTAAGAATAAAAATCGCAAAACTTACTTGAAGCAGCAAACCAACCCCCACTGTACGGTAGTTGATTTGTTTACGATTATTCGACATGACATAAGCAATTCCGAGAATAAGCACTATTCCCACAAGTCCGGTAAAACGTTCCATTTGATAGATACGATAAGAATTAGATTGTTGAATGATTTGTCTTTATTTCTTGAAAGACATTTTTTATTTGCGAAGGTATAAAAAAAAATCTATAATTCAGCGATGCCATACGGGTAAGCCTGCCAATTTAAAGCCAAACTACCGAACGACAGCAAAATTTCGTTCGGTAGTGATTTGGTTCAAACGTTATGCTTCAATTGGTTTTAAATCAAAATAAGTATTGAAAACTTCATTGGAAGCATCATTGTTTTTTATTTGAAATTCATCCAAATAGGTATGTAAGCCTTTGTCGAAAATATCCGATACCTCTGTAAAAGCGATTTCGTGTCTCAATTTGGATATTGTTTTTTCAGCGATATTTGAGTAACCCCTGCTTATTTCGGTACCCGAAATTTGATACAAAGACAACTCTGCTTGGCGGATACAATAGTAAATCGAACGAGGAAAATGCTTGTCAATTACCAAAAAATCTACAATATGAGATGGATTGATGACTCTGTATTGTTGTCGGTACATATTGAAAGCACTGACCGACTTTAAGACAGAAGTCCAGATTAATAATTCTTGTGGCGAACCCATGGCTTGTTCGTCTGGTAGTAGCGTAAAATACCTCACATCCAAAAATCGAGAGGTTTTATCGGCCCTTTCCAAAAATCGTCCCAACCGACCAAAATGATACCCTTCGTTTCTGGTTACGGTAGCGTCGATAATTCCAAAAAACATCTGACATCCATACTTGATTTCATCGAAAAAGTTCTGTAATTGTTCAATCTCCCAATTTTTAGCGGTTTGAGTTTCCGTGATTTTCAAATAAAACATATTGATATGCTCCCACATTTCTTTTGTGATGCTTTCTCGGATGGTACGGGCATTTTCTCGAGCATAGGCCAAACAACTATAAATAGAGTTCGGATTTCGCTTATCGAAAGTCATAAAGTCAATCACGGTATCCCGATTGGCAACAGAATGATACTCATAAAAGGCATCGTTATCGGCAGTGGCAATGAGCAAAGGCTCCCATTGAGCGGTTAATATGCCTGGGGCATCAAGCGTCAGATTGAGATTAACACTCACAAAACGTGCATAATTTTCGGCACGTTCGATGTAGCGATTAATCCAATAAATAGAATTGGCTACACGACTTAACATAATTTTCTTTGGTTTTATTGTTGATTACCAAAAATAATAAACTATTTTGAATAAACAAGCAAAATTATTATTGGTTTTATACTTTTTTTCAACATAAATTAAATATCTACTTTGAGATAGGATTATAGCAAGATTTTATTTAAAATTACACAATCAAAAACACATTTTATACCATAATTATCTTATTTGAAAATAAACCATGCAAACACTCATTGTCAATGCCAACATCCATACTGAAAATGGTATTCTCACCGACCAATCTCTGTTGATAGAAAATGGCAAAATCAGCACTCGAGAGATTGCCTCCGATGTACACCTCATCGACCTGAAACACCAACACCTCGCTCCGGGATTTATCGATACTCATATCAATGGCGGAGAAAAATATTATTTTACTCAATTCCCCAATGAAACAACCATTCAGGACATTTACGAATCAAGTCTTGCCTTGGGGACTACCCATGTTTTGCCGACTTTGATTACCTCTCCTTTGGATAATATTCTTGCAGGAATTGAAGCGACCAAAGGGTTTATGCAGAAAAATCCTCAAGCTGGGGTATTGGGCATGCACTTGGAAGGTCCATTCTTAAATCTTTCGAAAAGAGGGGCTCATTTGGCAAAATATATCCAAAAACCAAGCCGAAATATGCTTGAAGAAATAATAAAATACGGCAAAGATACCATTCGATTGATGACCATTGCTGCTGAAAATTTTGATGAAGATTTATTGGCTTTATTAGTAGAAAGTGGCATAAAAATATCGCTAGGACATTCAAATGCGACATATTCGGAAGCGGCTAATGCCTATCAAAAAGGTGTAAATTTATGTACCCACCTATTCAATGCCATGAGTCAAATGGGGCATCGAGAGCCTGGGGTGGTTGGAGCAACTTTTAATCACGAAAATGTCTATGCTCCTATTATTCTTGATGGCTTTCATTGTGATTACGCTGCCGCTGAGATAGCATACAAAATCAAAAAAGATAAATTATTCCTAATTTCCGATGCTTTGTTTGTAGGCGAGAAAGTCAAACAATTTCAATGGCAAGAATTTGATGCTTTTCTGGATAATGGGGCGTATCGCAATTCGGAAGGGAATTTGGCAGGAGCTGCTATTTCTATGGCAGATTGCGTACGAAATGCCGTCCGCTATCTTCATATTCCTTTAGCCGAAGCCATTCAAATGGCAACACTCCGACCAGCACAAGCTTTGGGTATCGAGGCAAATGTTGGAAAAATCAGTGCCAATTACCCTGCAACTTTTGTGGTATTTGATGAAAATTTAGACTATTTTAAGCCTTTGCTTATTTCCTGACTATTATTATTTTTTTATCAAAACCCAACCATTTTAGCGTAAATGATGTTAAAGAAAAACAGACGCATTGGTATTTAAGATTTTCAAAAACAATAATATGAGTTTCGACAAAAAACTATTGGCAATCCAAACTTTAGGAGCATTAAAAGCCGCCCATTATCCATCAAAAACCATCAAACAAGAGCTTCGTGACAATCTCATAGAAAAGCTAAAAAACAAGGAAGTAGTTTTTCCTGGTATTTGGGGATACGAAGATACCGTCATTCCGGAAGTAGAAAAAGCTATTTTATCGATGCACCACATTAATTTATTGGGTTTGCGGGGACAAGCAAAAACCAGAATCGCCCGATTGATGGTCAATCTTTTAGATGAATATATTCCGATTGTAGCAGGTTCTGAACTAAACGACGACCCGCTTTCTCCGCTTTCAAGATTTGCCAAAGACCTCATCGCCGAAAAAGGCGAGGAAACGCCCATAGTTTGGCTTCATCGTGACGAACGATACAACGAAAAGCTCGCTACGCCCGACGTTTCGATTGCGGATTTGATAGGAGATGTCGATCCTATCAAAGCTGCCACACTCAAACTTCCCTACTCGGACGAAAGAGTGATACATTTTGGCATGATTCCTCGTTCACACCGTTGTATTTTTGTGATTAACGAATTACCCGACTTACAAGCCCGTATCCAAGTTTCGCTTTTTAATATTTTACAAGAAGGAGATATACAAATTCGGGGCTTCAAATTGAGAATGCCTTTGGATATTCAGTTTGTATTTACTGCCAATCCAGAAGATTATACCAATCGTGGAAGCATTGTTACGCCATTAAAAGACCGTATCGATAGCCAAATAGTGACACATTATCCAAAATCTATTGAAATTGGAAAGAAAATTACGGCACAAGAAGCAATCATAAAGGAAGAACAAAAACACATTGAAGTCAACGAAATTTTAAAAGATTTAATCGAGCAAATTGCCGTAGAAGCTCGTCAAAGCGAATATGTCGATGCCAAAAGTGGCGTATCTGCCCGAATGACTATTTCTGCTTATGAAAATCTACTTAGCTCTGCCGAGCGTCGCTCTTTAATTCACTCGGAGAAAAACATTCAAGCTCGGGTGTCGGATATTTACGGAGCTATCTCTGCCATCAACGGCAAAATAGAGTTAGTTTATGAAGGGGAAGTCGAAGGCCCTGTCTATGTAGCCCAAAGTTTGATTGGCAAGGCGATTCGTAGCGAATTTTTAAACTATTTCCCGAATCCTGAAACTGGCAAGAAAAAGAAAACCAGCCCTTATCAATCCATTATCAATTGGTTTGGCGAGGGGAATACCATCGACTTGCTCAACGATTCGACCAATAAAGAGTATCAGTCAAAACTCAAAGCAATTGATGGTTTGGCAGAATTAGTGGCAAATTATCATGAAAATTTAGAACAAGAAGAAAAATATTTTCTGATGGAGTTTGCCTTACATGGCTTGGCGGAGTTCTCGTTGATAGGCAAGCAAGCACTCGATACTGGTTTGCAATTCAAGGATATTTTAGATAGTATGTTTGACCCAAATTCGATGAATTTCGGAGAAGATGAATAAACTCTAAAAATATTCTGAATAAAAATTTAGAAATAATTCAATTAAGAGATATAATTTAGACAAAATAGCCTACTGTTCGGTAGGCTATTTTATTAGAGTTTATATCATTGTCATTAAGGAATATCTTTCGGAGGTCTTGCAAAATATGCCTCGATTTCTTCTTTGGAAGGTTGTTTCATGGGACGGACGACACGAAAACCCACAAATGGAGCATCTGTCAGCCACCAATCTGATTTAGGAATTTGAGGGTCTCTTTGCTTCAATTCGGGGGTAGAGCTTCTTCTGGACGCACTTCTCAACCTATCTGAATCGTCGTCCCAATGCCCACCTCTGATGACATGTGGATAATGATTTTTTGGTACTATATACGGATTATTGCGTGCCTCTTCTTTGCCATAGAAATCTTCGACATACAAATCCGAAGTCCATTCGGC
>CAYUFZ010000024.1:3475-21371 GCA_964444025.1 uncultured Emticicia sp. | reverse complement strand
CCTCGGTCGCCTATAACTGTATCGTATCCATGCTCCTGCTGCATGATAAACTCATGGGCATTGGCTATTTTTGCGGCTTCCACAACTTGCTCTCTACTCACTTCTTTTCCGAATGAAATATTATTCATAATAGAATCATTGAACAAAACCGCCTCTTGGGTTACGATTCCCATCAAATGTCGGAGCGATTGTTGTGAGACTTTTTTCAAAGGATGCCCATCTATAAAAATACTACCCGCAGTAGGGTCATAGAAACGTGGAATTAAGTCGGCAATTGTCGATTTTCCACCTCCAGACGAACCAACCAAAGCTATTGTTTTGCCCTTAGGAATACTAAAGCTGATATTTTTCAGCACCTCCACATCATTGGTATATGCAAAACATACTTGCTCAACGTCTATTGCCTCTTTGAAGTCATTTAGCTCAACCGCAGCAACATCATTTACGATAAGAGACTGATTATCAATTAGCTCTAAAATACGCTCACCCGAGGCTAATCCCCTTTGAGCCGAGCTAAAAGCATTAGAAATGTCTTTTGCCGGACGCATTACTTGCGAGAAAATAGCAATATAAGTAATAAATTCTGATGCTGTCAGAGAAGATTGCTGATTGAGAATCAAAGAACCTCCATACAACAGAATACCAACTACCACAAAAACCCCCATAATTTCGGAAAAAGGAGAAGACATCTCTCGTCTAGCTGCCAAATTAAAAATAGCGTTGCGATACGATTGGTTTTCGGCTTTAAACTTCTGAATAATAAAATTCTCGGCCACAAATCCCTTCACCACCCTCATTCCACCAAATGCCTCATCCATTAAACTAATCAAGTTACTTAATCTCTGTTGCCCATCGCCGGCATCTTTTCGCATTCTTTTAACCATCGTAGAAATGAATACGCCTGAAACTGGAATGACCATTAAAGCAAAAAGTGTCAGATTCCATGAAATAGCAAACAACGAATATATATAAGCCAAAAATAGAAAAACATCTTTGGTAGCAGCTGAAAAAGTATTCGCTATTGAATTTTCAACCTCTTGAACATCCGTTACAATTCTTGAAATTAGATTTCCTTTTCTTTCATTGCTAAAAAAGCCCAAATGTAAATGCAATGCTTTTGAAAATACCTCTTCTCTTAAATTGGCAACCATATTCGATTTAAAACGCTCTAATAAACGAATACTCCAATATTTGAAAATATTAGCCAATAATACAGAACAAGCAATAACCGCACAAACAAACTGTAAAGCTCCGAGTTTTCCGTTTTGAGAAAGAAATTTGGCAAAATAGTAATTAAAATTTCCGGTAAGACTCATTCCACCAGATTTCTGAAGCATTTGAGTACTTTGCTGTGTGTCTATTTGGTCGAAAAGTACATTCAATAAAGGTATCAATAAAGTAAAATTCAAGACACCAAAAATGCTTGCCAATAAAGAAGTCACCACAAAAGGGACAATAAACCCTCCCAAAGGCTTTGAAAAAGAAAGTATTCTGAAATAATTTTTCAATGTATTAAAATCAACGGTTGAAATGCAAATTTCGAGAATATTTCGGAAAGTAGATAGGTTTTTTCAGATTTCGTTTTATTCTTATGTTTATCTTTTCTTCGGCAGATACCTTTTTACAATAATCTTAACAATACTTTCATCTGTATTTCCTTTGTCATCAGTCACTCTCAGCTTTACCTCAAAAGTACCTGGTTTCGTGAAAACAAATTCAGGCGAAACTTCCTTACTAGTTTTTATGCCCGCAATATTCCATTCAAAACTTAAAGTATCATTTACATCAAAATCAATCGAACGATTCGATGAGAATTTCACTTTTAAGGGAGCATTACCAAGCATCGGTTCGGCTATTGCGATAGCCAAAGGTGCACGATTTTTTTCGGAATAATCAATTTTATACAAAGCTCCATCTTCTAAAAAATACAAAGCCCCATCAGGACCAAAGCCCATGTCTTGAATATATTTGAAGTTGATATTTTGCAAAAAAGGTTCTCTATTTTTCAAATTTCCATCTTCATCATAAGTTTCTAAAACAAAACCTTGTTCATCATCATAGCGAAAACTTTTTCCATTGAAATATTTAGGTAATCGATAAGGCTCGTTTTCATAATTAGCAATCTCATACGTAATACTTTTTGAGAGAGAAGACGTGGTTTGCCCCGAAAAATCCGTTTGAAGCAATGTACTGTCTCCTTGCATTTGCAATCGTCCAATGCTATATGCGTCTGGTTCTGTTTCGGTAAAAGTATAAATATACCCATTTTGCTTAAACTCGGGGTCTAAGCGTAAACTCTTTAATTTTTTAACTTCAACTTTGCCAATAATATTTGTTTGGCGACTTTTGGCGATAAAATACTTGACATTTCCGTTTTGCTCCACCAATAATACATTTTTATCTGGAGTAATGACCAGAGCCAAAGGGTTTTCTAAATTTTCGGATAATTTTATTTTATAAAAATAAGACTCCTCTGGAAGGGCAGATTCCGATATTTTAGAATAATCCGGCAATTTTTTGGCAGTAACCTCCTCAATACCCGACCAAATATGAGCTAAAAAAGAAGGATTTGAAAAAAGAGATTCATTCCCTCCCAATGCGGTATAAAACATTTTTCCACCTTCCTCTGTCGAATAATACCAAGACCAAGTCTTAGACATTGCATCTAATAAAACAGGCTTACAAGAAACAGATAAGTTACTTATCAACAAGGGTTTATCATCCACTTTCCAAAGAGGAGGCAAGACCTGATTCCCTATGTACGCATTCGTGATGAGGCTAATATTTATTGGATTTTCGAGTTGCTCCGAAGCCGATTCTGCCCCAAGCATTTTTTTGTACCAAAGCCATTTGATGTCTTTTTCTAAAGCCCTATGAACCCCTACAAATCCCCCTCCAGCCTGCATAAAACGCTGTAATTCAAGCGACTGACGAAAATTCAAAGTATTAATTGAAACATCGAAAAAAATAACCGATTGATAATTTTTCAGAAAACCCTCATTGAAATTTTTCGGACTGGAAGTGGTATCAATATTTATCTTTTTATTGAACAGATTTTGTTTGAAAAGTGATAGTTTTTGTCTTCCCGATTCATTAAAAAAAAGAAGCGATTTGGTTTGACCAAAAACTTCCATTCCTACCAAAACAAACAAAAAAGATATGTATATTTTTTTCAGCATAGTATTTCAAATTTGGCTTAGAGAATCAGTATTTTATCGCAAATATAGTTATAAAATTTAAGACATTTTCTTTCTCTTTCCGAAAGACCTTAAAAGAAAAACACGCTCCCTTTTTCAAATCTCCACAATGTTTAAATTATGGCAAGTATTTCTTGTATTTTTTCATCAATCGAAGTGTTTGGGTCGAGCCAATGAATCTGTAAACCTTTTCTTTCCATACTCCTAAAAAAGGTCATTTGACGTTTCGCAAATTGATGTATTGCTGTTTCTAATCGGCTAACCATCGACTCGTAAGTACTATTTCCCATCAAATATTCCGTAATAAACTTATATTCAAGTCCATAAAATATCAATTTTTCAGGAGATACCCCTGCTTGTATCAACGATTGGACCTCCTCTATCATTCCGTTTGCTAATCTTTCTCGCAATCTAGCAGAAATTTTCTGCCTCCGTTGCTCTGTCGGTGGATTTAACCCAAATACGAAATACTCGTAAATGGGTTGTGTATTCGGGACAACAAAACTTGGATTTTTTTCTAAATAATTTCCTGTTTCAATGGCACGAATAAGCCTTTTAGCAGTCGAAATATCTGCTTTTGGGAGTGCTTTTTGATATTTTTCTATAAATATCTTTAACAATTCTTCTTTATCCAAAGCCAATAATTGTCCTCTTAAATCCTGATTAATAGGCACTTGGGTCAGTTCAAAATTTCTCAAAAAAGCCTCCACGTACAGCCCTGTTCCACCACAAATAATGGGTATTTTATTTCTCCCAATAATCTCTTCAACTGCCTTCTGGCAATCTCTCTGAAAAGCAGCCAAATGATAAGACTCTCCAGCATTCATGATATTGACCAAATGTAAGCCTTCTATTCCGTCATCATTCGCAGAAAAATAAGGCAAATATTCCTGTAAATCTTTTCCTGTGCCTATATCCATGCCACGATATACTTGTCGGCTATCGGCACTGATAATTTCAGCGTGTAAATGACTTGCCAAACGTACTGCCAAACGAGTTTTCCCGGAAGCTGTTGGCCCTAAAATTACAATCAATTTAGAAGATGATACCTCAGTCATTTTTCAGTTTTTTTATAAATTTCCAGTTGCCAGCATTGAGCAAAACACAATCCGAGTCAGGCGTATCTTTGGTACACAAAACCCTCTTAGACAATTGATTATCCCACGAAAAGACAAGTGGAATTGTCTGCCCTACTAGCTCAAATCCAAGCTTACGATAAGATTTCCCATCCGACCAATCCATATCGGCATAAGTCATGATATCATCGGGCTGCTGCTCTCGAATAAACCCCTGCAAAAGTTTGTCCATTCCGCCCACTACTTGCTTCGACAACAAACTTGCAAATCGAATAAGCTCAAACGAACGATAGACCCCATCTCCTTGTTTTTTCTTTAGACAAGCCCCGAACGACGCAACAGCGACCAAGAGTTCGTCTCCGCTTTCTGGTGGCTGATGGAGTATTCTAAAATATTTTTTCGGCAAAAATAAACCATATTTATACTTTGCTCCGCAAGTGCCTTGTAAATGATTGTGGTTTAAAAATAAATCTAAAGTAACCTTATCAATGCGACGGCAACTCGTCAATCTTGCTGGGATTTTTTCTGCTTTTCCAAACATCACCAATAACCTTGACCGAACAATTATTTTTCGTGAACGCCAAACATCTTCCCAAATATGGATGATTAAAATTCCTTTTTTAAAAAATTCATTAGATAATTTTTGAAATAAAAATCTATCCAAAGAGCTAGAGCTACCATTCAAAAAAATACAATGAATGAGTATATTTTTTTCGGCAACAAACAAATACTCGAAAGGACTATTCGGAAAATCAAGACTCTCGTCAGGAATTTGGTTGTCGATGATGGTATCGAGGAAAGATTTTATTTCGGCAGTAAAGGTATTCAATTCAAAAAAATATTTTTTAATGAGTAAATTGGAATATTTTTTGTTGGTGTTTCGTTATATTGATTGTTGAAACAATTTTTTACTAAATCTAGTATTGATGAGCAAACATTTATCTTTGTACTAAAATTAACAATTCATTACTTAATTCAATATTTATGAAACTGTTTGGTTTGAAATTACAAGTTTTCATTTTATTGTTCCCACTAGCGGCTTTTTCTCAATCGAATCAATATTTGGTTGAGCAGGCTGATATATATTTTAAATCAGGTCGATACTGGGATGCTTTCTTTAAATACAGAGAATGTGCAAAAATACCTGAATTTAGCTCAGAAAATCAAATTAATGAGCAAATAAAAAATAGCTCTCGTGCCTTATATTTGACACAGAAGTTCAAAGATTATTATGCTTTACGGAAATATGACATTGCGAAAGAAAATCTTATATCCCTAGTAAAAATTAATCCAGACGACCCCAACCGAGGCGAAATTGCACACATTACACTTGCTCAAGGAACAGAATTACAGCGAGCAGCTTGGAGACAAAGAACGCCCGATGCCACAGCGGATATGCTTAAAAGAGCCATTTCATATTATTATCAAGCAGCGAAAGAGGGCTTAATGCAAGAGTCTATCAATGCAATTAAACAATGTGAATATACTATCAAGCAAAATCAATTGCCTATCAGTGATATTGTCAATACCAAAGAATTGCAAAAGATGCAAACCGAAGCTGATATAGCAAGCCCGAGAGGCAATAAGAAACCTGAGGTGATTATTATTCCTTCTTTAAAAACTCCTTTGAATTAAAAAAAGGCTGCCCAAGGGCAACCTTTTTTTTAAGTTATTCTATGATGGCAATGGTCGGATTCATTGGATATCGCCCAAATTTATCTCCATAAATTGCCAATCCTCCTGCCAAACTATCATCGACTTCCAATTTTACCACAAATTGACCAGATTTCTTTGCCAAATCAAGAGCTTTTTGTGGAATACTGACACTTACACGGTATCCGTACGAGCCTGCCTCACGCAATTTTCTATCTTGCAATTGGTTATGCCACGACAAAACTCCTCGATGGTCGGCGGGGTCATTTGGTAACTCTATTTTTCCGGCAAAAACTCCGTTCACGAAAATCGAAACAGCAGATGGGAATCTCGAAGCGTCGGTCATTGGATACGCATTTTGGTTTTGACTCGGTTCGGCTTTTGCCCCAAGCATATAATCTTCATTTCCTGCTAGTTTTTTGTCCATATCTTTTACAAAAAGCTGTTTAGCTCCTAATTCAGCCACAAATGCAGCACCCGTTGCATTTGTCAAATTCACAGAGTTGGGTACTGGTATGACGTATGAAAAATAACCACTACCTGCTCCATTCACTTTCGCCCCATCCAGAACATTCCATTGCTTTTTCGACCATTTGGCTTCCGTAAAATTTTTCGGCTCAATTGTTAATAATGTTGCTTTTTTTCCACTCAACAACAACAATTCTTTCGGGGTTTCTGCTTCTACAATCAAAGTGTAGAAATTTCGATGGAGTACATTTCCCAAATTGTCCGACAATGTCAGGGCAACGGTTACTACCGACTTTTCGTTGGGTGCTTGAATTTTGAGAGATTCGATTGCTTGTTGCATCCAAGCTGTATAGGCAATGTTTTTAGTAAATTCGCCCCATTTCTTATTCTGCCCAAGGGCATCTGTTCCTTTGATTTCAACTTTCAGACTCAGCTCCTTGCCCAAATCCTTATCAGTCATAGAAGATATAAAAAGTGGAATTTCGACCCATTCGTTTGGTTTGGTCGATTTACTTATTTCATTCCCTGTGGAAAGATAAACATCTGCATGAAAATCTTTGATTGCCATTCCGTCCATTATTTCACCTATTCCCGTTTCTTTTTCTGTTCGGTCAAATCTGAAATATCCATTCCATTCGTTGATAACATCGTGATGCTCGGTATAAAGCCACCCAGCAATCTTAGGGTATTTTCTAAACGTATTCATCATTCTGTGATAATCCCAGCTCCAATCGACATCTCCAGTACTACCTTCATATCCCCAAACATTGCCACATTCAGAATTGATGTTTGGAACATCTGTTTGGCTATACCCATTTTCATAATGAAAATTACTTCCAACAAAAGTTTTGTCATTAATTTCGGACAAATGTTTCTCCCAAGCCCAACCTGGCAAATATTCATGCCACGAATTAATGTCTGTTTCGGTATGCCCAGCACCACAACAAATCGAATTATCCTCTACCAATCTTGAAGCATCAAGCGATTTTGCTAATCGATAAACAGAGGCTACCCATTTTTGGGTTTCAGGCAAATAAATATTTTGTTTTTTACCCTCTTTTTCAACTTTTGTTCGTAAGCCCCAAGTCTCATTGAAAGTAATCCATGAAAAAATTGCAGGGTGATTATAATCCCGTTTTATCATTTCTTTCAAAGTATATTCTGATTCTTGACGAGCATTGGCATCTGGTTCTCCCCAAAAATTAGGCAAATCAGCCATTACTAATAATCCAAGCCTATCTGCCCAATACAACTTTCGAGGAACCTCCACTTTTATATGCGTACGAATACCATTTAAGCCTATTTTTTTTGATAAAATAATTTCATTTTTCATGAATTCATCGCTTGGAAAAGTATAAAATCCCGTTGGATGATACGATTGGTCTAAGGTTAGCTGTAAATAGACCGGTTTATTATTGAGCGACACATATTTGAAATTAGTATTCGGCAAATACATAGTCGCAATTTTTCTCATTCCAAAATAAGAATTCACCTCATCTTCTCCCAGCATTGCCTTCACTTGATACAAAAAAGGGTCTTCTAAAGTCCATAAACGAGGATTCTCAATAGCCACGTCGAAGGATATTTCTGTTTGATTTTTAGGTAAAATTTTTTGTACCGATAGCGATTTTTCTCCATTCATTTGGATAGTTATCGGTGTATCTTGTGCAACTGCTTTATTGCTTGCAATTCTAATTTTTACGGAGTTATGATCAATATCTGGCGTAAAATGTATAAAATCTATGTGATGCTTTGCCCTTGCTTCCAAATAGACAGTTTGCCAAACACCACGGGCATTTCCGTAGCCTTGTTTTACATACAAAGTAAACTCCCGTCGTTTGTCATCCACCCGAATCACTAATTGGTGTTTTTCAGAAGCCTTAACGTTGGGCAATTCTAAAGAAAAAGGAGTATATCCGCCTTCGTGCGAACCGAGTTCTTTTCCATCCAACCAAACGGTCGTTTTCCAATCCGAAGCTCCAATTGTCAGAAACACAGATTTATTTTTCCATTCTGGATTGATGCGTATTTCTTTCTGATACCATGCAATATCTGCCTCATCTTTTAGACCCGACAACGGAGCTCCCCAAGGGAAAGGAACTACAATAGATTTGGAGAAAGTTTTTTTGCCATTATACCAATTTTGCTTGATTCCGAGGTCATTTTTATCAAACTCAAAACTCCAATTACCATTGAGATTCTGCCAAGCAGAGCGTTCAAAGTCTGGTCGAGGGTGTTCTGATAAAGGAGTTTCAGCATTTTGAGCAAGCACAGAAGCGTACATACCCACACAAAGCAGCAGCATGCTGAGCTTTCTAAAGATTGTCATAGTTTTAATGTTTAAGTTAAGGCTGTGATGTTTAACTTTGCTAAATTAGCAAAATTCTATATTTTTGCCATTCAAATATAAAAAAACAAATCATGCTTTTACAAATCGGAGATACCTATAAACACGAATTCCGCTTTTCTCAAGACGATGTTCAGAAGTTTGCAGACGTAACGGGCGATAAAAATCCTTTACATTTAGATGCAGATTATGCGGCAAATACCCGCTTCAAAAGACCTATTATACACGGACATCTCAGCAGCAGTGTGTTTACCAGAATTTTGGGAATGGAATTTCCGGGCGAAGGCTCGGTTTATATGAAGCAAGAAACCGAATATTTATTCCCGATGTTTGTCGATACCGACTACGAGGTTGTGTTTACCGTTATGACCGTAGATAGAGAAAAACATATTGCCGAAATCTCTGGAGAAGTGTTTATCAAAGGAACTTCTCGTCGAACAATCAGAGGGTTGGCAACACTCATGCACCAAACTAAAATCTAGAAAAAAGGCACAAACAAAACATTCGTTTGTGCCTAAAAATACTTACAAATTACTTTTTCAACAAAATATTTTGTTGTTTATAATTTTGAGGTTTACTGACCGAATTCACCGAAACTTGCTTGGTTTTAGATGCCTCATGCGAGGTATTTGCCTTATAATTGGCGGCGTTTGTCAGTGGATTAGTAGATGATTTAGAAGAAACATTGACTTTCATAGATGCTTCTCCATGTACTCTTTTGTTTAAAAGTAAATTTTGATTTTTGTAATTTTCAGGTTTTTGTTTCGCAAACACGTATGCAAAAGCAGGAGTCATCGCGTATCCCATCGACAACACCATCATTGTGGTGATTAGTTTTTTCATTTTTTCGAATAATTTTATGAGTGTTTCGTCATAAAACACACGCTAAAATATTATCCAAAAAAATATGAAACAAGAAAAAAACGACAAATATCATGTTTGTTGTAAAGGATTGTTTTATATTTTAGAAAAGAAACCAAAGAAAGACAGAGTCTTTGCTATGTTCAAATTTCAGGCACTCCACATTGAAGACAAACGGTTCAATCTTAATACCTTTACTATTAGTCTTTTACATCATTCTTTATAAAAAACCCGTTTCACTCTTTCGCTTACATTGGTTAGAATTTCATAGGGAATAGTTCCGATTTTTGATGCCAAATATTGTATCGACGGCTCTTTTCCAAAAACAATTGCCACATCTCCTTCTTCGCAATCAGCCTCTGACACATCAATCATTGTCATATCCATACAAACATTTCCGATAACGGGGCATAAAACTCCATTGACCAATACTTCTCCGACACCATTACTAAAGCCTCGGTCGAATCCGTCGGCATATCCAATAGCAATGGTAGCAATTTTAGAGTCTTTCTCCAAAATTCCCTTTCGGCTATACCCAATTGTTTCGCCTTTAGCAACAAATTTAATTTGAGAAATAATTGTTTTCAGAGTTCCAACGGTCTGCAAAGCAGCTTGTTCTCCGCCACTTGCTTCCACCCCATACAAGCCAATCCCAAGTCTTACCATGTCAAATCTCGCTTCGGGAAAACGAATAATGCCCGCAGAATTACAAATATGTTTGAGCGTAGAGATGCCTAATTGCGATTCTATTTCCTGTGTCATCAACAAGAAAGTATCTATTTGTTTTTTTGAAAATTCATTATGAACACTCTCATCTGCCCCTACCAAATGACTAAAAATTGAAGCAATTTCTAAATTACGGTGTTGCTTAAGTTTGAGGAGCAATTCGGCGATATCCTTCTTCTCAAACCCAAGTCGGTGCATCCCTGTATCTACTTTCAAATGAACCTTGAACGTGCCAGATTTATTTTCAATAAAACTTAGGAATTGGTCTAAAATTTTAAAGCTATAAATTTCAGGTTCTAAATTCATTTCAACCAGTTTAATAAAAGATTCCGGTTGCGGATTCAATACCATAATTGGCAATTTTATGCCATTTTCTCTTAAAAAAACACCTTCGTCGGTATAAGCCACGCCTAAATAATCGACCCTGTGATACTCCAATAAGCTTGCGATTTCGGCACTGCCACTTCCATAAGCAAATGCCTTTACCATGACCATAATCTTGGTAGATTGACCTATTTTATTGCGATAGAAATTCAAATTATGGGTTAGTGCTTCCAAATTTATTTCAAAAACTGTTCCATGAACTTTGCTAACCAATTTATTGACAATCTTTTCAAAAGCAAACATTCTAGCACCCTTTACTAAAATCAGAGAGCTTTTTAGCTCATTCCAATGAAATTCCGATAAAAAGGTATCCGTCGTAGGAAAGAAAACAGCATTTTTAAAATGATTTTTATGGGCAGAAATACGTTCTCCTATACCTATCACAAAATCAATTTCATTATTCGCACATAAATCAGAAATAGATTCGTACAAATCAGAATCAGGCACTCCACTTTGCAACAAATCACTTACAATCAACACTTTACGCCTTTTTGTATGTTGCTGAGACATAAAATTCAGAGCAACCGAAAGTCCAGCATAATCGTTATTATAAGTGTCATCTATCAAATAACAATCATTAATGCCCTGCTTCAACTCCAAACGCATCGCAATAGGTTTGAGTAGATTCAAGCCTGCTTGTATAGAAGTTTGTGTTTTTCCAAGATAGAGCATAACCATTAGGCAATGGGTTACATTTTCGATGGACGCATCATCGGTAAAAGGAATTTGAAACTCAAATTCAGTGTCATTCCAATTGATTTTGGTTAGGGTTTGTTTCTTTTCCTTCAAATAACTTACCCCAAAGTTTTGTTCACTATTTTTCGACCAAGCAATGAGGTTCAGATTTGGATTGACCGCCTTCAATAAAATAGTGATTTCTTCGTCGATTGTTTCGTAATCTTTGCAATAAATAAGCACTTGGCTATGCTGAAAAAGCCTCAATTTTTCGGTAATTTTCGATTTTAAACTTCTAAAACCAACATTATGAGCGGGACCAATATTGGTAAAAATACCAATGGAAGGACGAATCATCGGTTCGAGCCGCTCCATTTCACCAGTAATCGAAATACCTGCTTCAAAAATTCCGAGAGAATGAGTCGCATTTAGTTGCCATACCGACAAAGGTACTCCAATTTGAGAATTATAACTTCCTGGACTTTTGACTAAATGATAATCATTTGCTAATAAAGCACTTAGCCATTCTTTCACGATGGTTTTGCCATTACTTCCTGTAATACCCACCACTGGCAAATCAAATTGTCGGCGGTGTCGAATCACCAACTCTTGAAGAGCTTTGACGGCATTTTCAACCAAAAAAAACTTAGCTCCAACACAAGTTTCCCATTTTTTTATCAACTCCGGAGGGCTTGCTTTTTTTTCTACCACAAACTCTCTCACCCCTTTTTCGTACAAATCCAGCACAAAAAGATGCCCATCGTGATGTTCGCCTTTGATGGCAAAAAAAATACTTTGTTCGGCCTGTGTCACCAAACGGCTATCTGTCAATAAAACCGAAGCCTCTGTTTTAATTGGTTCGAATACAAAATTCACTTGAAAAAAATATTAAAAACTTGTCAAAAGGATATTCTCTGAATGAAAATACATTTTTAGACAAGTGCATCATTAAAAAATTACCAACCCTTACAAAGCCGGGATAAATTCCATTTTGACAAATTCTCCGGCACTAATCATTTTATTATTTTCAGCTTGTAAAATCATCTTACCTTTGGCAAGCTCAATTACCTTGAATTTACCCTTAAATCCGTTGATATCAATATCAAGATTTTGATTATCATCTGCCAAATACCAAGTACCAGCATTGAGAGTTTGCTTAGAAATTCGGTCTTTAGCACGAGTAACATTGTCGTTTCGAAACTCAAAATCTAAACCAAAAAGAGCCTGAGCTTGCGAATTTAGTTGATTTTGAGACAAAGTTTTGCCATCAACATCCGTAAACCTATCCAACTTCCAGAGATTGGCGACAATGATTTTAGAAGGCTCAGAAACGACCTCCGTCTTGTTGCAAGCAAAAGCCCCACAAAGCAATAAAAATAAAGCAATTTTTTTCATGATAAATATTTAAAAGTTAATCCAGCAAATAAGGCAAATAATTATCGACATTCGCTCCATATTTATGCAAATCCCGAACGATAGTCGAGCTAATGGGAGCGAATTCGGGAGAAGTAATCAAAAATACAGTTTCCAAACCATCTACCAGATGACGATTTACTTGAGAAATAGTATTTTCATATTCAAAATCGGTCGTATTTCTCAAGCCCCTAAGCAAAAAATCTGCTTGATGTACCGCTGCTGCATTGGCAGTCAGAGCATCATACGTCACGACCCTTACGTTGGGGTAATCCTTGAATGTTTGATAAATTTTTGCCGTCATCATCTCCAAAGAAAAATACCTTTTTTTGGCAGAATTAGTACCAATACCAATGATTATCTCATCGAAAAGCTTTAAGCCACGCCAAACAATATCTGCATGTCCTTTCGTAAATGGGTCGAAAGAACCCGGGAAAAAAGCGATTTTTTTCATATTCGTAAATTTTTAGGTCAAAAACATTTATCAATCATTTAGAGATGCAAAGCACTGAAAAGCGTGTAATAACGATGCTCGAAAAGTTCGTCAAAATACTGACTAAATCGAGCTTTTTTAGGATTATTGGCAAATCGAATCTGCTCCAAAGTCAATGAAAGTTGTAAATAAGCATCGGCAAAAGAAGTAATTTCGCCATAAAGCATCACCGGAATATCATTCGACAAGCTCAATTCATTCATCACAAACAAGACATGATAAATCAAATCATCGGATGTTCGGAATAAAAACCTATTACAAAGAATCAGTTTCCCATCATTAAAAAAGACAATTGTGACATGATGTTCTTCAAAATACAAATGTAATCCATCTGCCATTTCATCCTGCACAATACCGTCCAACAAAGCACAAACGACCGGGATAGGTACAATATTTTTGGCAGGATACATTTGTCTGAACCACGCATAAATTTCCTTTTCGATGCCGAAAATACACATTCCCCTACAAAATGGCAAGGGATAATCGGCAATTTGTTCGGTTTCGCTAAGGTTTTTTCCAGAGGCAAAATTCAAATATTTATGAGCATCCAAAGAATCATAAAACTCCTCGGGCATCAGCGTAAAGTGATTGACACTCACCAAGACCTTGATAGATTTCCAGTAATTTGCTGCTAAAAACAAATGCCGGCTATATAATGTATTCAGCGTTTTGAGCAGTTGATGTTGGTCTAATAAAGAATTGATGTGATAATCCTCCAGCCACATAATGACTTCGTAGAGAGAATTATACACCGAAAAACGAAAACGCTCTTTGCTAACCTCAATCAATAACTGACAATCGGCAATTTGATTGATATCAAATCGGTCGTCTTTTATTTCAAAACTAGGAGCAATAGTAGAAACAGAATTATCCAATATTTTTAATTAATTAAAATTAGTTTAGATTTTATTTAGAAATTCGTAAGATATCCGACAAATCGATAAATTTTTTCCAAAATTTATGGCATTGTTCGGGCATTAAGCGATGTATCTCCGAGAGAGATAACCATTCCGCTGACAGAATCAATTGTTGTCCAGGGGCATGCTCGGGGTCATTGCCAAGACGAAACACCCCACTTTTTATCTGAACCCGAAAGAATAATTCTATGCCATGCAAAGGCAAATTTACAAATTCATTCATCAATAACAACTCATTTACTTCCACAACCAATCCTGTTTCTTCCAAAAACTCTCGTTTGAGAGCATCGGATGCCGTTTCTCCCAACTCGACACCACCTCCCGGAGGTGCCCAAAACGGCAACCTCCCTAAGATTGCTTGATGCTTCATCATCAATACTTTATCTTCATGGATGCAAATACCGCAAGCACGGATTCTGATTTTATTCCCGTATAATGCTCGGGCATTTTTTTGAGCTTCGGACAATTCCATAAATGTTAAACCATTCAAGATTTTAGCCACAAAGATACAATATATTCATTAGGCAAATGATTGGATATTGCTTAATTCTTTTGTTTCCATTCAAAAATAATTCTTTCTATCATCCCTTCGTCTAAAAATGTTTAAATTCAACTCCTGAAATTTCGGAAGCTGATAGAAATACCTTATTTTTGAGCAATAATCTGTATTTCCTGATATTTTTTCATTTATGCCTATCCAAAAAGAAGCCAAACCATCTGAGTTACTTTTGAAGAAATTTCCTTATACTCCTACTTTCGGACAAGCCAAGCTTTTCAAAATGATGGATGATTTTTTGCTCGAAGAAGAGGAGTTTAGAAGCACTTTTCTGCTTAAAGGATTTGCAGGTACAGGAAAAACAACCTTTATCAGTGTCTTGATAAAAGTTCTGAAAGATTTTGGATATAAAGCCGTTTTGTTGGCACCGACAGGTCGGGCGGCGAAAGTTATGTCGAGATATTCCAAACGAACAGCCTTGACCATTCATAAAAAAATATACCGTCAAGTAGAAAATACTTATACCGGAAATTTAGTTTTTGAGCGAATGAAAAACAACCAAGACGGAACAATTTATATCGTTGATGAAGCCTCGATGATTTCGGATGAAAGGGACATCGGTACGAATAGTTTATTGCACGACTTACTTGATTTTGTATTCGAGCAGGAAGGAAATAAATTAATATTAATTGGCGATGAAGCCCAACTCCCACCCATCGGAATGTCTTTGAGTCCAGCTTTGAGTGCTGAGCATTTATCGGGCAGGTACCATGCGTCTGTCATCGAACATTGCCTGACGGAAGTCATGCGTCAAGGAGAAGATTCGGGGATATTGAGCAATGCCACCCAACTTCGTTTGCTATTGAACGAAGAAAACCCTCAACTAAAACTCACAACCAAATCCTTCAAAGATTTCTATCAAATGAGCAGCGAACGCCTTGAGGACGGAGTCCGATATGCTTATGAAAAATATGGGAGAGAAAATACCACCATCATCACACGCTCAAACAAAAATGCTGTTCTTTAC
This sequence comes from uncultured Emticicia sp., assembly GCA_964444025.1. Classification (GTDB taxonomy): domain Bacteria; phylum Bacteroidota; class Bacteroidia; order Cytophagales; family Spirosomataceae; genus Emticicia. The sequence goes on along the minus strand of CAYUFZ010000024.1, from coordinate 5,638 downwards.
AATCAATTTATTCGTAGAAGCATCAATTATTCGGAAAATGAATTAGAATCGGGCGATATGTTGATGGTGGTCAGAAATAATTATTCTGTATTGGACGAATCTTCCAAAGCAGGTTTTTTGGCAAACGGTGATTTTGTGGAAGTTATCAAACTACGGCGAGAGGAAGAAATGCATGGATTGCGTTTTGCGAATGTGACCCTCAAATTAGTCGATTACCCCGATGAACCCGAATTTGATTGTAAAATCATCTTAAATACCCTTTACTCGAATGCCCCAACCCTAAGTGTAGAGGAAAATAAAAAATTGTATGAAAGTGTTTTGCAGGATTATTTTTGGGCAAAAAGCAAAAAAGAAAGACAAGAATTGCTACGAAAGGACAGCTATTTGAACGCTCTTCAAGTAAAATTTGCATACGCCCTTACATGCCACAAATCGCAGGGTGGGCAATGGGATGCAGTTTTTGTGGACCAAGGATATTTACCTGATAATCAGATAGATATTGATTTTATTCGATGGTTATATACCGCTATTACGAGGGGAGTCAAAGAAGTTTTTTTATTAAACTTTAATAAGGTTTTTTTTGAAAAATAAAACTCCCGAATGCAAAGCAAACGAGAGTTAAGAAAAGTCCCTTCCAAAAATAATATTTATCTTAATACGACTTCTGCGGCTATTTCTCTCCGACAGATTTCGTTACGCATACTGACAAGTTCTTCAAAATCACCGGATTTAACCGAGCATTTACCTTTGAAGTGAATGATTAATGTACATTGCTCGGCTTGTTCGAGCGAATGTTTGCAAACATCTACCAATGTATCTATCACATGGTCGAAAGTATTAAAATCATCATTAAAAACCACTAAATCCCATAGTTTTAGGGCTTCGATTTCTTCGACAAAGTCTTCTATTACTTCAATTTCAGGATTTGGTAATGTTGCCATCTGATTATTTTTTAGCACGATTTATATTTAGTCTCAAGGTATATTGATATTTATATTTGCAGAATTTCCGAAAAATTTCCGCTAATATAATTGTTTATTAGCTAAAAAACGCCTTTTTGTCAAAAAAAATTTTGATATTTGGGCTAATATTTCACAATTTATTCATCTTATATGTCATCAAGTTTAGCTTTAATCATTTTACTGATTTATTTTTTAGTACTGATTATTATCTCGATTTATACTGCCAAAGGTGCAGATACCAACACTTTTTTTACGGCAAACAGGCAATCTCCTTGGTATTTGGTTGCGTTTGGGATGATAGGAACTTCTATTTCTGGCGTAACTTTCGTATCTGTGCCTGGAGCTGTTGGAGCAATCCAATTTTCTTATTTTCAGGTAGTTTTGGGCTATGCCGTAGGGTACTTGGTAATTGGAGCAATATTAATGCCTCTTTATTACCGACTAAATTTGATTTCTATTTATGGGTATCTTGAGCAACGATTTGGGCATTGGTCGTACAAAACGGGGTCTGCTTTTTTCTTGTTATCTCGTACCATCGGCTCTGCCGTCAGAATGTATGTAGCGGTTCAGGTACTGCAATTAGCTATTTTTGATTCCTTAGGGATACCTTTTGAGCTGACGGTATTCATTGCCATGGCTCTTATTTTTGTATATACTTTTAAAGGCGGGGTGAAGACTATCATCATCACAGATACTTTACAAACATTTTTCTTGCTTACCTCTCTTGTATTAACTATTTATCTGATTGGCAAACAACTGAATCTGGGGGTTTCGGAGCTTTTCAGTACCGTAAGCAGTAGCCCTTATTCCAAGGTTTTTGTATGGGATTGGGCAAATAAACATCATTTTTTGAAAGACTTTTTATCGGGGGCGTTTATTGCCATTGTCATGACGGGGCTCGACCAAGATTTGATGCAAAAAAATCTGACTTGTAAAAGCATCGGCGAAGCTCAAAAGAATATGTTTTGGTTTTATGTGGTATTGGTTTTTGTCAATCTTTTATTCTTAAGCTTAGGTGTATTGCTTTATCTTTATTCAGAAAAAATGGGTATTCCTATTCCAGCAAAAACCGACGATTTGTATCCATCTTTAGCTCTTGGAAATCATTTTGGTACTTTGGCGGCTGTTACATTTTTATTGGGGATTACGGCTGCAACTTATGCAAGCTCAGATTCCGCCTTGACTGCCCTGACAACTGCTT
>CAYUFZ010000024.1:483-3465 GCA_964444025.1 uncultured Emticicia sp. | reverse complement strand
TGACATTATTAGTGTAAAAATATGAAGAATCCATGCTTTTTGTGTGGATTTTCTAAATATCGAAAAATATGACGAGCGTAAACGTCAGTCGCTCAAACATTATGTACACATAGGATTTACATTGGTTTTTATTGTGGTCATTATCATTTTTAGAGCCTTAAACAGTCAGGAGGTTATTACGGCAGTCTTTAGCATTGCGGGTTATACTTATGGCCCATTGTTAGGGATTTTTACTTTTGGAATTTATCTAAAACGTCAGCTTATAGACAAATTAGTCCCTTATGTATGTATCATTGCTCCTTTTGCTACCTACGGCGTTGAAGAGCTTAGTAAAACATATTTTAATTTTGAGTTTGGATTCTCTAAATTAATGCTAAACGGGCTTCTGACTATCATTGGTCTTTACCTAATTTCGACAAAAACAACGAAAGAATCCGTTTAAAAATAGAGCATCTCTGTTCTAAAAAAACTCCCCAAAGTTTGTTCAGCTTTGGGGAGTTTTTTATTGTAATTGCTAAGAAAATCTTATTTTTTGGCAATTCTATACAAACGACCTTGGTCGGTTACGGCATACAATGCCCCATCTTTTCCTTGACTAACATCTCTAAAACGTTGATATTCTTCAGACAATAGCCTTTCCTCCCCTACTACTTTGTTGTTTTCGATAACCAAACGAGCAATGTGCATGCCGCTCAAACAGCCCACAAACAGATTATTTTTCCATTCAGGCATGTTATTTCCTGTATAAAAAGTCATTCCACTAGGGGAAACTGACGGGTCCCAATAATAAACAGGTTGCTCCAATCCCTCTTTTTGCTGAATGGCATCACCTACTAATTTTCCACTATACTCAATACCATACGTGATGGTTGGCCAGCCATAATTTTTCCCAGGTCTTACATGGTTCAATTCATCCCCTCCTCTCGGGCCAAACTCATTTGACCACAAATCTCCTGTGATTGGGTGAAAAGTAAGTCCTTGTACATTTCGATGCCCTAAAGAATAAATTTCTGGATTTACACCCTCTTTGCCAATATAAGGATTGCTTGCTACTGGTTTTCCATCTGTTGTAATATGTAAAATTTTTCCCAAATTTGAATTCAAATACTGAGCTTGAGGCCTAGTTTTCATATCCGAACGCTCGCCTGTACTTACAAATAAGTCTCCGTTTTTATCAAAAAGGATTCTCCCTCCGTAGTGCAGATTCCCTTTATGAGACGGCCCCGCTCTAAAAATCACTTTCGCTTCTTCGATTTTTGTTTCGTCGCTAGACAATCTTCCTTTCGCAACCGATGTATTAGTCCCACCTTCTACATTTTCAGCAAATGTCCAATAAACCATTCTATTTTGAGTAAAATTTGGGTCTAAAGTAATGCCCAACAATCCTCCTTGTCCATCTGAATTTACTGCTGGCAAACCCAAAATTGGCTGACTTAACTCGCCGTTTGTTTTTGCAATACGTAAATTCCCCTGCTTTTCGGTAATGAGTAATCTGCCGTCTGGAAGGCTCGTTATCCCCCAAGGAAACGTAAGCCCTTCGCTCAAGACTTTAAATTCATAAGGCGTTTGAGTTTTGACGGACTTGGTTCTGGTTTGTCCGGCAAATGCCGATTTATACTTAGAATTAGGAGCTTTTGTTTCAACCGAATGAGTGGTACTATCGGATTGAGGAGCTTTCGCACATGCCGCAAAAGCAAGGAAAGATAAAGTTGAATACGCTAAAATTTTCTTTTTCATTACTTTAGTTTATCATAAAAAAAATGTAACACTATTTTATAATTACAAATTAGAAAAAAATGTTCAAAAATCACTATAAAATTGCTCTAAAAAGCAAATCAAACGACATACAGTGAATTTCAAACAACTTTTTGGTTTTTAATAAACCAATCGAATAAATCCGGAGATAAACGCTTTAAGAACAATGCCGCACGCTCTTTCATTCCCCCAATGTAAGCATTATTTTTGCGTTGAAGGATAGCCTGATAGGCTTTTTCGGCAAAAACATCGGGTTTCATTCCCAAATCGTTTTGATTGTTGGCAATATAGGCATTACTCACTGCATTTTTTACAATATTCGTCGCTATAAACCCAGGCATAATGTTACAGATATGTACTTTTCCGGCCAACTCTAACCTCAACGAATCAAAATACCCTATCAAACCATGCTTGGCAGCAGCATAAGACGTTCTGTATTTTGTATTTATTTTGCCCATAACGCTGCTAATAACCACAATCTGACTATCTGGGGAAAGCAACATCGACGGCAACAATGCCTTGCTTAAAGCAATAGTACCCAACAAATCAATTTCAATAATTTTCAAATCGTCTCGAAAATTGGTTTCTATCGCCAAACTTCTTTGGCTAATACCGCCATTATTAATCAAAATATCGACACGACCGTACTTAGCAAGTACCGATTGAACTTTTTCTTCCAACTCAAAATACTTCTGCAAATCCAGCGGAAGCACAAAAGACCCAACATCTTGATTAGGCAATTCCATTTGTACACGCAACAAGGCTTCTTCGTTCCTCGCCGACAGAATGACAACAGCCCCCTCTTGATTAAATTTTTTTGCCAAAGCTTCCCCAATTCCTGAAGACGCTCCCGTTATCCAAACTATTTTATTTTTCATGAATGAGGGTAAATAGATTTTTACTTAAAATATCATTAAAGGAACATTTTATCAAACTAATTGTTTCAATAATAAAATTAATAATTAAATGATTGGAATCATAATTGGCACAAACAGACCTAATTCTGTTTCAAAGAAAATAGGTGTTTATTATCAGAATTTATTGAAGAATTTAGGAGAAGAAAGTCAACTAATTGACTTAACTAATCTTCCAGAAGATTTTGCATTTTCGGCACTTTATCATAATTCGGGGAAAAATGAACATTTCAATGAGTTTCAAAAAATTATCGACAGCACAGAGAAATTTGTATTTATTGTACCAGAGTATAACGGTTCTTTTCCTGGCATT
>CAYUFZ010000024.1:0-473 GCA_964444025.1 uncultured Emticicia sp. | reverse complement strand
AAACTGGCGCGTGATAAGAAACTCATTGCACGTTTCTTCGATGGACTTCGCTACCCTGATAGTTTTAATCAGAAAAAAGCAGCTTTGGTAGGCGTTTCTTCTGGAGTGTTAGGCAATGCTGTCGGATTAGGTCATCTCAATGATATTTTAAGCTACATGGGTACAGATGTATTAGGGTTACGAGTCAAATTGGGTAGTTTACGAAATCATTTTGATGGAGAAAAATTTAGCTTAGAAATATACGAAAATTTTTTACAAAAGCAGGCTCAAAATTTAATAAAATTTTGAAATATTTCCTATTCCCAAGCCATCTAACTGGCTTGGGAATAGGAAATCCGTGGATTTAGTAATTCTGATTTTTATTCTTTAATACATATTCTTGTACCTTCAAAACATACACTCTTTCTCGTTAGAAAAGCTATTGCTAAAATAGTTAATATACCTTTCAAATATTTTTCACAAAACAATAACTT
>CAYUFZ010000023.1:0-22542 GCA_964444025.1 uncultured Emticicia sp. | reverse complement strand
TCTTTTTGAAAAATCAAAAAGTTGAAACAAAAAACAAATAATTTTATCATATTCCTCAATGCTTGTTTATAATTATCGACTACGAATTTAAGTATTTAATTTCTTTTAGAAAGAATTTGAATTGTACTTTTTTACGAAAAACCTTGTCAAGTTTTAATTGTTTTGAAATAATTTATTGATTATCAGTGAATTATGTTTTGTCAAGATTAAAAATATGATTAAATTGCGAGCTGAACCATTTGCGTGTGAAAAATGATTAAACGATTCGCTGTATTTTTTTCTATCATTTTATTTTTAGAATTATTTCCTACTATCGGAAAAGAACCAGTAAAAGTATCAAAAAATACTGAGTCAATCTTGATGGAGGATTTTCTGAAATTAGGAAAGAGTATTCAAAAATATGCTAAAAAATTCATTGGAATTCGGTATAGGAGAGGAGGGAAAACGCCAAAAGGATTTGATTGTTCGGGTTTTGTGATTCATGTGTATAAGAAATTCGGCATGAATTTCGGAGCGAGCAGCCAAGAAATGGTTAGAAAAGGAGAAAAAATAAATCCCAAGGAGGCATTACCTGGGGATTTGATTTTTTTTAGAAGAGGAAAAAGCCCTAAAAGCTCTATTTCTCATGTTGGAATTGTTTGGGATAATACCCCAAAAGGCTTGCGATTTATACATTCTGCCACAAGCAAGGGCGTAACGATTAGTTATCTCAAAGACAACTATTATTCGGCACATTTTGCCTCTATCCATCGAATAGCCAAAATAGATTCTATTTCATTGCAGCAATCCATTCCCTGATGAGTTCGATAGATTCTTTATGCTTTGTTTTTCGTCCAACCTCTGGCATCATTTCCCCAGGGTCGGTCGATTCAAGTCGATAAACTAAAATAGATTCGTCGGGTTTTCCAGGCAAAATATCATATTTTTTATTTCCTGACCCTCTTCCTGCGGCTACGGGAGTTTTTAAAATTCCTAAAGCTAATGAATTGGTTTCGTGAATACTCAAATTTAATCCTGAGGTTTGTGCCGGACCGCCATTTCGATGGCAGTGAGCACAATTGATGTCTAACCAAATTCTTGCTCTTTCGTCCAAATTTCCTGTTTCTGGTTTGTTCCAAACGGGAGCTTTGGCTACTGATGCTAATTCGGGAAGATTTTTTAAAATACCTATTTTTTGCCAATTGGATAGTTGATTTCCTTCTCCTTGGGGGTGATTCCATGCGGAATAACTTCCGTTCAACTGTCTGGCAGAAGGGCCAATTGGAGACATTTTTTCAAATCTATTATGGCAACCCTTGCATTGATTAAGGTTCGGAATGGCATACTCATGTTTTTTCTTTTTGCCGTTTACATCAATGTACGAAACTTCTTTAGTATCTCCTGCAACCTCCAAAAACGCATCGGTTTGTTCGTCATTCCATACATAATCTAAGGCTTTCCACCCTGCTTCTTCATGAATAAGTAGTCGTGTTTCGATGAGTCTTCTGCCCAATTCTGGTTTTCGGAAATCAAGGGGATAATAGAATGTTTTTACCAAAATAGAACCTATCGGAAATTGCATCACTTCTGTTGGATGATAGTCGATGCTGCCGTTTTCTGGTAATTTTATAAAACGTAATTTTTCTGCATAGTCGGTGAAAAGTGGTGTGTTCAGAGCGTAAGGATATACATTTTTATTTGGCTTCTGATTCGATATATTTCCTTCAAATAGCTGATAGTCAGATAGTTTTTGAGGTATTTCTGAAGTGCTTGTTTGCTGAATAATTGCCGAAAAAGAAAATAAAATCAGTGATATCCCCAAGATTATTAGAGATAAAAAAGGCTTTTTCATACGTATTATTGACAATGATATTTTTTGGCGTCGAATGAAATATTTTTGAAATTATGCTCTACGTCCATATTGACGAATGACTCGTTTTTGTTATTTTTGAAGCATAAAACTTGGTATTTTCTTGTATCATCTGAGATTCCATCCCATTGTATGTGAGGCACATTCTTGCCGAATTTCAATTTGAATAAATAAATTTTTCCAAATCGACCTTTAGAAGTGGCTTTTTCATGTCGTCGCTCGAAAGTATTGTCATAAATTTTAATCTCTTCTGGATAAGGATAATATTCTTTGTCTTGAATCGGGTTTTCAGTGGTAAAATAACTGATGATGCCAACCCCCATCGACTTGTTATTGATGATTTGATTGTTGTAAATATCGACATGATTGGCAGCTAATATGAGCATACCCGTTCCATTGGGTACTTTTCCGACAATATTTCCCTTGGGTGCAAAATTAGGGTAATTGTTTTCAATAACTTTGTTGTTATAAACCTTGGTATAGCCGCCTTTTTTCAATAATAAATCTGGTAAATCGAAAACCAAAATTCCTCCAGTATTTTCGGTAGCTTCGTTGTCATAAACCTCAGAATTGAGAGAATTTTCAATCTCAATTCCTGCGACATTATGATAGGCTCTTGAATGACGAACAATGATATTTTTTGATTGACCCACGTAAATTCCAGCATCTGATGCCCCGATGGCTTCGCAAGCCTCAATCAATACATTCTCACATTGCACGGGATAAAGACCATAAGAACCATTTTCTTTTTTAGGCTTTCCAGTCCATTCTGTTTTTACATTCTTAAATACAATTCCATTCACATTCATGGTTTTAATGGCATCTCCTTTTGTATTCTGAACGGTTAATCCTTCAATAATAATATTTTCTGCATTAGATACTCTAATGCCTTCTGCTCCTTCTGTTTGACCTGAAAAATTAAGAATAGTTTTGTCTTTGCCTGCACCTTTGATAACAATATTTTTTTTCCCTTCCAGGGAAAGACTCGCACTAAATTGGAACGTCCCTTCTTCTAATTGGATAGTGGTGTTGTTTTCAGATAGGATGAATTGTAATAAATTGATATAATTTTTTTGATATTTTTTATGAATTTTTGCGATAATCTTTTCGGATAAAATTTAGAGACATTTTTCTTTTCTGCGGGTATCCATTATCGCTACTACTTTCCATTGATTCTTAACTTGCATGAGGGTAAACACATCCACGCCACAGTGATTGAGTTTTTCATTTACATAAAACTGATAAGGAACCCAAGCGACTGCCATGTTACCGTCTATTTTGATATCAAAACTTAAAAGTTTCTCGTCATAAATCACGCCGGGATGTGGCGTACCTATTTGTTTCAGCCAACTTTGGATAGCATCTTCTTGAAGGTAGGTTTCTCCTGCTTTATTTTTGCCGATAGATTTTAAAAAACAAGATTCGTGAAGGACGTTTTTGATTTTTGTGGTATCGCTTTGCCTCATGCCATCAAAAATTTGTACAATTACTTGTTGAATTTGATTTTCTTGTGTCTGTGCCAATGTTTTTTGAAAGGATAGAAGGCAAAAAAAGAAAAATAGATATTTCATTGTTCAACGATATTTAGGGTTTTTGGTATCAAATTTTAAATAATTTCCAACAACAGATACAGCATTTCCAAATCCACAATCGAAACCATTGGGCATATAAATGACAGAAGCACCTCCTTCTGTGAATGAAAGTTTGAGTTTGCAATTGCCATATTCCTTGTTTTCGTAATAGGCAACATTATTTTTAACTGAAATTTCGGTTTTTTCGATGGTTGCCTGATTGAAACTTGGAGAAGAGCCAACTGCTTGCATTTCTATGATAATTTTATCTTGCGAAACTTGCTGAACATAAAGACTTCCTGAGCCGGAGTCTTTTCCTAGGTTATAGGCATAATTGCCCGATAAGGGAAAAGGTTTTTTCGTGGGAGCGAATGCCTCTTCGGTCTGTCCTGCTACAAAAGACATTTGTTTTCCGTCTGGACTAAACCAATAGCCAACCAATCTTCTTCCTGTTATTTCGGCAATAAATGTGCCTGTGATTTGTGTATTGGTATCAAATTCATTCAAAGTAAACTCATTATTGTCAATACTACCGATTATTTTAATAGGAAGACCAACTTTTTTGTAAATAAGAGTACCTTCAACCAAATTATCATCAAAAATCAAATTCATAATGATTGGAAATCTCCCATTGATTGTTCCTTCAAATTTGCTTTGAATGAGCTGTTTTTGTCCAAATAGCTGAAAGAAGCTTGCACAAAAAAATAGAAGTGAAATCAGAGTAGTAGGTTTTTTTTTCATGAAAAAATAGGTTTTCGTACTGCAAGATAGAGATTTTATCTTTAATTTGTAAAAATATTCAATCTTTTAACTTCAGTAAAATAAATACAATCACGAATGAAAACTTACAAAAATTATTTATTTGTAGCACTTTTGTGTCTGTTTGGACTAAATCTCTATGCCCAAAAAGCGAAAAAAGTCAAACTTTTCAATGGAAAAGACCTTTCCGGATGGACAATCTATGGCACTGAAAAGTGGTATGTAGAAAAAGGACTGCTGGTGTGTGAAAGTGGACCAGACAAAGAATATGGATATTTAGCAACCGAAAGAAAGTTTAAAGATTTTGAATTAACGGTTGATTTTAAGCAAGAAGCGAACGGCAATAGCGGTGTATTTTTTCATTCTTCTATCGAAGGTACAAAAATATCAGGTTGGCAAGCCGAGGTCGCACCTCCGGGAAGTTCGACGGGTGGAATCTACGAGTCGTATGGTAGAGGCTGGTTAATCAAACCAGATGCTGAAAAAGACAAAGCCTTGAAAATGGGAGAGTGGAATACAATGATTGTGAAAGTAAAAGGAGATATCGTGACGACAACCCTCAACGGAACAGAGATGATTTCTCTGACAGATGCTAAGATTGGGTCACGAGATGGCTCGATTGCTTTGCAAATTCACAGCGGGGGAGGGATTAAAGTAAAATGGAAAAATATTAAAATAAAAGAATTGAAATAAAATGATGTCGAAAGAAAAAACAACACTTCAGCACTTGCTGAGTTTGCCAGTTATTGTGGCAGCATTGGGGTATTTTGTTGATATATACGATTTGCAACTCTTTGGCATTGTACGTGTACAAAGTTTGGAAAGTTTGGGCTTGACATCGAAAGAAGATATTTCTTCTGTCGGTACAACGATTATCAATTATCAGATGATTGGCTTACTTTTAGGGGGGATTTTGTGGGGAATGTTGGGAGATAAAAAAGGGCGACTTTCTGTTTTGTTTGGCTCAATAATTACTTATTCTTTGGCGAATATTTCATGTGGTCTGATTCCTCAGATTGAATTTATGGATAAAATTGAGGCTTACAAATGGTTGAGATTTATTGCAGGCATCGGTTTGGCAGGAGAATTGGGAGCAGGAATTACCTTAGTATCTGAAATTTTACCTAAAAATCTACGTGCCATCGGTACGTCTTTAGTGGCAGGTGTTGGATTGTTTGGAGCGGTGGTAGCAACGTTTACGGTGAAGCTTTCAGGAGATTGGACAATCGCTTATTTTGTAGGCGGAACCTTAGGCGTATTGCTTTTATTGTTAAGAGTTGGTGTCATAGAGTCTGGAATTTATAAGGATGTTGCCGATAAAAAGCACGTTCAAAAAGGCAACTTTTTTGCTTTCTTTAATGATTGGAATCGATTTACGACCTATATGAAATGTATAGGAATTGGCTTGCCAACATGGTTTTGTATTGGTATTTTGACTTATCTAAGCAATGAATTTGGCGAAGCTTTAGGAATCACAGAAAAAGTTGACCCAGGTCTAGCTATTATGTGGGCATATATTGGTATTTCTATTGGAGATTTTGGAAGTGGTTTTATCAGCCATGCCCTTCATTCTCGCAAAAAAGCCATTGCGTATATGATGTTTTTTGCCTTAATTGGGGTTCTTGTTTATCTATTTTCTGGTATGTTGAAATCGGCAAATTCTCTCTATGCTCTTTGTTGTTGGTTGGGTTTAGGAACGGGATATTGGGCAATGTTTGTGACCGTTGGTGCCGAACAATTTGGAACAAACTTGAGAGCTACTGCGGCTACAACCGTGCCAAATATGGTTCGTGGGACTGTCGTATTGATGACAACACTCTATAAATTTTTTAAGCCTGACCAAGGTGTAATTATTGCAGGGGCGATTGTAGGATTGATAAGTTTCGCATTAGGATTTTATTCGACTTTGACAATAGCCGAAACACATGATAAAGATTTAGATTTTATAGAGAATTAGATGATTTGGGGCGAAAACAGCCTCGCCCCATTTTATTCATCAAAGGTCTTCAAATCTTTCGAGCATTAAAATGGCAGATTGAGGAAGAATAACGAATTTTTCTCCTTCGTAGATTACTTCAATGGCGTGCCTTTGTAGATAAATCGCCAAATCGCCTTCTTGTGCTTGCAAAGGCATGTACTTGATTTTTTCTTCATTTTCTTTCCAAGATTCCTCTTCCGAAGGAGCAGGTAGCGGATACCCAGGACCTACTTTAATGACATAGCCACTCTGAATTTCTTCTTTTTCCGTGACGGTTGGTGGTAAATACAAGCCAGAGGTGGTTTTATCTGATGGATTTTTAGGTCGAACCAACACTTTGTCGCCAATAATGATGAGTCTTTTCAATTGATTATCTGAAGTTACTCCAAGCATATTCTGAAATTAGATAGGTAATGAGGTTTCAACTTAGAGAGAAATATCTCTCCAATACTACAAAATTAAGATTCATTCACACAAAAAGGAATCATTTTCCTAAAAAAATCCCTTTGACAACAACTATTTGGAAGCATAGATGCAGTTTTTCATAATTTTAAGATAATTTAAGTTTTAAATCTATTTAATTATCCTTCAAATTCCCTAATTTTGAGCAACAAAGAGAAATTACATTCAAAATCTCATAAAATGAACAATTTTAAAAGGCTAAATGATATCATTGGATGGGCAGTATTTGCCGTTGCCCTCATTACTTATTCCCTCACCGTCGAACCAACCGCAAGCTTTTGGGATTGTGGAGAGTTTATTGCTTGTTCTTATAAATTACAAGTTCCTCACCCTGCTGGGGCTCCTTTATTTTTATTGATTGGGCGAATGGCTTCTTTACTCGCTGGTAGCGACGTAACGAAAGTCGCTCTGATGGTCAATATGGTTTCGGTAGTAGCATCTGCATTTACGATTTTGTTTATGTTTTGGACAATTTCGTTGCTTGCCAGAAAGGTTATTAGTAAAAAAGCGGAAGAATTAGAAACTTCAGACCTTATTTTGGTATTAGGCTCAAGTGCCGTGGGTGCGTTGGTCTATACATTTTCTGATTCGTTTTGGTTTTCTGCTGTGGAGGCGGAGGTTTATGGCATGTCTTCTTTCTTTACTGCCATTGTTATTTGGGCGGCATTCAAGTGGGAAACCATCGATGAGCCTGCAGCTGCCAACCGATTTTTGTTATTCACAGCGTATTTAGTCGGACTATCTATTGGCGTTCACTTATTAAATTTAGTAACAATCCCGGCTTTGGGTTTGGTATATTATTATAAAAAAGCAAAAAATATTACTTTCAAAGGTGGTGTGATTGCATTTGTTGTTGGTTTGATTGTGTTGGCGGTAGTCAATTCGGGTATCATTACGGGTTTACCTTCTTTAGGGTTTACGTTTGAAAGATTATTCGTCAATTCATTCGGATTGCCATTTAGCTCGGGTATTATATTTTTTGTCATTGTATTAATTTCTGGATTGGGCTATGGTATTTATTATACGCAAGTGAATCAAAAGGAAATAGCCAATGTGGTTCTACTTTCTTTTGCTTTTGTTCTGATTGGTTATTCTTCTTATACAATTGCCTTGATTCGTTCAAATTACAATCCGCCTATCAATGAAAATAATCCAAGCAATGTTTTGAATTATGTATCTTATTTGAAGCGTGAGCAGTACGGAAGCCGTCCTCTTTTGTACGGACCAGTATTTACGGGAAAATTAGAGGATATTAAAGATGGTGAGCCGATGTATAAAGTCGGAAAAAATAAATATGAAATTTATGACCATAAGCCTGAGTATGTTTGGGGGCCAAACAGCGAAAGTTTATTGCCAAGAATGTGGAGTACAGAAGGGTCGCATCAACAAATTTATCGCCAAGAAATGGGATTAGCCCCAGACCAAAAACCAACTTTATTTACCAATATCGGATACATGATTAAACGTCAGATGGGATATATGTATTGGAGATATTTTGCTTGGAATTTCTGGGGGCGTTCGAGCGACATTGAGGGTGCGGGACCTACCAATATTTTTGAAAGTAAAAGTGACTTGCCTCCTGCGGTGAAAAATAATAAAGGAAGAAGTAATTTTTACGGAATTCCTATTATTCTCGGGATTTTGGGCTTGCTTTATCATTATTTTAGAAGGGAGAGAGATGCTTTGGTGATGTTTTTATTATTTTTATTGACAGGCGTGGGCTTGGTTGTTTACTTGAATTCTCCACCAGTCGAACCTCGTGAGCGTGATTATATTTATGTCGGTTCATTTTATATTTGGGCTATTTGGGTAGGTTTGGGTGTGATGGCTTTGGCTGATTATATCTCGAAATTTATAAAAAATGCTCAATCAAGAGCAATATTGGCAAGTGTGGTAGGATTGGCTGTACCAGCATTGATGGCTCAACAAAATTGGAAAGGACACGACCGTTCTAATCGCTTCCATCAAGTAGATTTTGCAAGAAATATGCTTAATTCGTGTGCTCCGAATGCTATTTTATTTACGGGTGGGGATAATGATACTTTCCCGCTTTGGTATGTGCAAGAGGTGGAAGGATTCCGAACAGATGTAAGGGTTTGTAATCTGAGCTTGTTGGGGACTGATTGGTATTGTGAACAAATGAAACGTAAAACTTACCTATCCGAGGGCTTACCGATTACGTTTTCGACTGAACAATTATTGAGTGGTGTAAACGACCAAATCCCTTATTATGAGCGACCAATTCCGGCAGTCGATTTGAAAGAATTTCTTGAATTAGTGAAAAATAATGACCCACTCATTCAGGTTCCTCTGCAAAGTGGCGAAAGTATCAATTCATTACCGTCGGATAGCTTGGTATTAAATTATAATGTGGAGGATGTGAAAAAATTGGGCTTTGTTCCAAAACAATTTGAACCTTATCTCAATGGGCAAATGGCTTGGAGCATCGGGAAAAGAGACTTATTCAAAAATGATTTGATGCAGCTTGAAATGATTGCTCAAAATAATTGGAAAAGACCAATTTATTTTGCGGGGACTTTGCCTACAAATAGCTATTTGAATCTAAAAGAGTATATGCAATTGGAAGGATATGCGTATCGGTTGTTGCCAATCAAAGTAAGTGCTGGAGAGGAAGGATTGGCTAATACGGATATTATGTATGATAATATGCTGAAGAAAATGTCGTGGAGACAAATGGATAATGAAAAGGTATATTATGATTCTGAAACGTTTTTAAAAGTACCTATCATCACGGCAAGGTTAGGGTTTCTACGTTTGGTAGATCAGTTGGTAAGAGAGGATAAAAAAGCCAAAGCGAAGGAAGTATTGGATTTTGCCAATAAGGTTTTACCAGATAAATCTATTCCTTACGACCAGCTTTGTACCAATTATGCAATGTATTATTTTGAGGTCGGAGACAGCAAAAGTGCGGTACAAATTGCCGAAACATTGGCTAGTAGGGCGGATGCCAATTTGGCGTATTTTACTGATAAAAGTAAATATACCAGTGCCGAATGGATGCCAAATAATGTACAGGAAAATTTGCAAATTAATTTGAGAAATCTTCAGATGTTAGCAAATATTTGTAGCCGAAATGGTAAAGAGAATCTTGCTAAAAAATATGAAGCAATTTACAATAAGTATTATGAGCGTATCAACTAAAAAATAGAAATTGTCTTATTAATGCTTTCGTACTAAAATATTTAATGTTTTTTTTAACATAATATTCAATATTTATTAATACCCTTTCGGATTCGATAGGGTATTTTTGTTTATATTTGCAATGGTGTTGCATTTGTGGAATATTCTCTGAAAGCATGAAAAAAAATAAAGTATATGATTGGCTTGTATTCGCTTTTTTATTCGGAATTGTTGAGCTTGCTTCCGCCCAACAATCTTTGGATAAATGTAGCTTTATGGTCAGCGGAAAGGTCATCGATAAATCGACCCAATCTCCTCTTCCGGGAGCATCTGTTCGTATTCTTCAATTGAATAAAGGCTCTAGTTCGGATGAACAAGGAAAATATGCCATCGGTCGGCTTTGTCCTGGAAACTATACTTTGGTCTGTGAAATGGTGGGGTATTCGGAGCTGGTATTAGCTGTCAATGTACAAGCAGATGTCTCTCAGGATATTTTTTTATTGGAGAAAAATATTCAGTTGGCTGGGATTGAAGTAAAATCGCACAAACAAGAAGACATCACTCAGTCGAAAGGCGTTTTAGAAAAAAAAGATTTGGAGGCTACATCGGGACTAACTTTGGGTGAGTCGCTGAAACAATTGGTGGGTGTAAGTACGCTTCAAACCGGAAATAGTATTGTCAAGCCTGTTATCCATGGCATGCACTCCAATCGAATCTTATTAATAAATAATGGTATTCGGCAAGAAGGGCAGCAGTGGGGGGCAGAGCATGCCCCAGAAATTGACCCATTCACTGCTCAAAAAATGACCGTCATCAAGGGTGCTGCGGGGGTAAGGTATGGCTCAGATGCCATCGGTGGGGTAATATTGCTAGAGCCTGATAAATTGCCAGATTCTACGAGATGGAAAGGGGAGTTAAATCACATTTTCTTGTCTAATGGTCGTCAGCATACCTTATCGGCTATGTTGGAAAATGCCATCACTAGATTTTCTAGTAAAAAATTACCTTTTCAGATAGGAGTCCGCTTACAAGGAACTTTCAAAAAGGGGGGGAATATTAGTACACCTGATTATAACTTGGCCAATACAGGGATTGTGGAAAATAATTTTTCTGTGGCTACAAATTTTCAATCTCCTAAAATAAACTTCGATTTCTTTATGAGCCAGTTTAATACCACTATTGGTATTTTTTCAGGTTCTCATATCGGAAATATAAATGACTTGCAGGAGGCTCTCATTAGGAAGAATCCACTACCAATTTATACACCCAATCGCTTTACTTATCATCTTGACCGTCCTTATCAAGATGTTCTGCACCGATTATGGAAAATAAAGCTTTATAAAACTACGGCTTGGGGTACGCTGAGGCTGACTCTTGGCAAACAATACAATTTTAGAAGAGAAGTGGAAGTATTGAGGGGAGATAAAAATTTAATTCAGCTTTTTGATTTGAATACTTTTTCCAATGAATTGATTTGGGAACATAAGCCTTTGCTAAAAAATTTGACTGGCTCCATTGGCTTGTCGAGTTTATTTCAAGAAAATATTACTTCCGGAACATTGCAAAGCCCTACGGCATCTACTGTACTGATTCCCAACTTCAAAAATCTGACTTCAGGAATATTTCTTATCGAAAGAATGATTCGACCTAAATGGGAGCTTGAAACTGGACTGAGGTATGATTTCCGAAGGCTAAATGTTTTCAGAATTCCAAAAGGAACTTCGGACTTATCCAAGGAAAACCGCTTCAATGAAAATTTTACTGGGACTATCGGATTCAATTTAATACCGAATGAGCATTGGAAAGTAGCTTTTAATTCGAGTTCTGCTTGGAGGGCTCCGAGTGTGAATGAATTGTATAGCGAAGGCATACATCACGGGGCGGCTACTTATGAAAAGGGAAGTTTGCTCCTTCTTCCAGAATGGGCTAATAATCAGTCGATTGCTATTGTAGGAGAATGGAATCATTGGAATTTAGACATTGATTTATATCTAAATTTTATTAAAAACTATATTTTCCTTGCTCCTACGGGTCGATTAGCTTTGAGTATCAGGGGGGCTTTTCCTGAATTTTATTATACCCAAACAGATGCTGTCTTTAAGGGGATAGATGTGGCATCGACCTATCAAATGACCAAATGTTTTTCTTGGAATACAAAAGTGTCATATCTCAAGGCTTATGATCAAATGAATCACCAAGCATTGCCTTTCATTCCTGCTAATCGATGGGAGAATGTACTCAAATGGAAAAAAAAGAATGCTTTTGCCATGATTTCAGGCTTATGGGTCTGCCAACAAAAAAATATCCCAACTCATCTGATTTTTCCGCAAATCAATCCTCAAGAAATTATATTCAATCAATATGGGGGAGATTTCGCTCCGCCACCACCTGCTTATTTTTTGCTTGGGGGCATGGCAGGAACGATGGTCAAGGTTTTTAATAAGACTGATATCAATATTTCTATCAAAGTTGATAATTTATTAAATACAAAGTATAGAGATTATCTAAATAGATTTCGTTATTTTTCTGATGCAATCGGTAGAAATTTTTCAATTCGATTGAAATATGTTTTTTAATTTGCAACATTGTTGCATTTGTTGATATTTCAAATTAAATTTGTACAAAAAATAACTCAATATGTTCAAACAGCTCATTTCAACCGGCTTTTTATTTACTATTTTAGTATCATCGTGTACCAAGACTTCTGTGGATATTCATGATGAAAACGAATTAATCACTACTGTTAAATTACAGTTTTCTGCCGAGGGCAAAACAGAAACTTTTAGCTACTCGGATAAAGATGGTGATGGTGGAATGACTCCAAAGATTGACGACATCATATTGGAGGCGAATAAAAAATATTCTGTGTCGGTTTTGGTATTAGATGAATCTAAAACGCCTATTGACGATATTACCAAAGAAATAATGGAAAATCAAGAAGAGCATTTGTTTGTGTTTACGCCAAGTCCTTCATCACTAATTACTTATGCGTATGGAGATAAAGACAAAAATGGTTTTGTTGTCGGGCTTCAGGGAAGTGCAACTACCAATAGTGCGGGAGTTGGTAAATTGAAAGTTCAGCTCAGGCATCAGCCATTGGTCAATGGAAAAATAAGTAAAGATGGAACCGCCACTCCTGGTAGTGATGATGTAAATATTGAATTTAATTTGTTGATAAAATAAAGAATTGTATTTTTGAGTTTTATCCATTTGATTATTTTAAATATTTATGAAAAAACCAATTATTGCCATCGACATGGATGATGTGATGGCCGCTGCGAGTAAAAAAATATTGGCTACTTATAACAATATTGCTGGAGCGGAGATTCAAGAGCAGGATTTTGTGGGAAAAGCATATTTTGATGTGTTAGATAAAAAACATACCGAAGGTGTGATGGCGGAATTTTTCAAGCCTGGTTTTTTTAGGGATATGGAGGTGATGCCTCATGCCGTTGAGGTAATCCAAAAGTTACATAGTCATTTTGAAATATATGTGGTGTCGGCTGCAACTGAATTTCCTTATTCCCTAAAAGAAAAAATAGACTGGTTAGCTGAGCATTTTTCTTTTATTTCTTGGAAAAACATAGTACTGTGTGGCGACAAATCAATCATTGCTGCCGATTATCTGATTGATGACCATGAGAAAAACCTAAAGCCTTTTCGAGGTAAATCCCTTTTATTTGATGCCATTCATAATCAAACTTTAGAAGGCTATCCTCGGTTTAGGAATTGGAAAGAAATTGAGGTATTTTTTGATGAGATTATTCTAAATTGATGGAAAATAATATAAAAATTGGTGTAATCAATGTTTCGGATAGGGCAAGTGCGGGTATTTATGAAGATATTCCAGGAAAAGCAGTGGTCGAAACATTAAAAGAGTATCTAATTTCTACGTTCGAGGTGGTGTATCGGGTAATTCCGGATGAACAAGAATTGATAGAAAATACATTAATCGAGATGGCGGATTTGGAAGGGTGTTGCTTGATTGTAACTACTGGAGGAACGGGGCCTGCCAAGCGTGATGTTACGCCTGAAGCCACCGAAGCGGTTTGTCAAAAAATGATGCCTGGCTTTGGAGAATTGATGAGGCAAGAAAGTTTGAAATACGTACCGACAGCAATTTTATCAAGACAAACGGCAGGTATTAGAAATCAAAGCCTGATTGTCAATTTACCCGGAAAGCCCAAGGCTATCCGTCAATGTTTGGATGTTGTATTTCCGGCAATTCCCTACTGTATTGACTTGTTGGAAGGGCCTTTTTTAGTTTGTAATCAGGAGATTATAAAAGAGTTTAGACCAAAGTCTTCTTAAAAATAAATGCTATTTGAGTTATCAAATAGCATTTATTTTTATTTATTTTTTATTATCAGCTTTAAGATAAGTTTTATTTCCGCTGGCATTTATATAATATTGCCCCCCACGAGGACCTTCGAAAATAGTACGACCTTTGTCGTCTTTTCCAATTTGCTTATCTCCGCCTGCTACTTTTTTTCGAGTATTGACATCCGCTTCTTTGCCATCATCTTTTGTATTTGGCTTTGGAGCTGGTTTGATAGAATTGTCTTTGTCTTTTACCTTCGTTTCTTTGTTGTTCTTTTTATCTGCTTTAGAATCAGCCTTTTCTTCTTTTGTTTTTTTGTCTGCTTTAGAATCAGCTTTTTCTTCTTTGGATTTTTTTTCTTTTTTTTCTGTTTTTTCTTCTTTAGATTTTTTGTCTTTAGGCTCTGCTTTTTCTTTTTTTTCAGCTGTTTCAGGTTTAGCTTTTCCTTTTGAACCTTTTTTCTCAGATTGAGCAGAAAGCGTCAATACCGAAAATGTCAACATACTCAATAATAAGAGGTTAAATAATTTTTTCATTGTCTTGTTTTTTGGTTTAAAATAATTTTTTGGTAGAAATGCCCTAATTCAATCAAATGTACAAAAAACCATTTAATTCTTGAAATTTCGACATTTTTATTTTAGACGCATTTTTTGTGAAACATAACGCTGTATAAAATAAAAAAGTTGTTCGGACCGAACAACTTTTTTAAAACAATAGAATGAAGAATGATTTTAAACATTGAATCTAAAGTGCATCACATCACCGTCGGCCACCACATATTCTTTTCCTTCGATTCGTAATCTTCCAGCCTCTTTACAAGCTTGCTCAGAACCATATTTTACAAAGTCATCATAAGCAATTACTTCCGCCTTGATGAATCCTTTTTCAAAGTCGGTATGAATCACACTAGCTGCTTGCGGAGCTTTCCATCCTTGTTGAATGGTCCAAGCCCTTACTTCTTGAACCCCTGCCGTAAAATACGTACGGAGATTCAGTAATTTGTAAGCAGAGCGAATCAATCTATTCAACCCCGGCTCGCTAAGTCCATATTCTTCCAAAAACATCAATTTATCATCAAGGTCTTCGAACTCGGTGATTTGGGCTTCAACGGAATTATTCAATACAATTAGTTGGGCACCTTCTTCGTCTGCAATTTTTTGCAAGGCGGCAGAAAAATCATTGCCCGAGTGCATAGAAGCTTCATCTACATTGGCAACATACAATACTGGTTTGGCAGAAAGTAGGCATAAATCTTCAATGGCAGGGAATTCCTCTTTGCTAAGCCCCAAAGAACGGATGCTTTTTCCTTGCATCAGATGTTCTTGGCATCTTTTAAGAATATCAAATTCAGCTTTTGCTTTGGCATCGCCGCCAACACGTGCTTGTTTTTCGATTTTTTGAATCTTTTTTTCGATACTTTCCAAATCTTTCAATTGTAGTTCGGTGTCGATGATTTCTTTGTCGCTAACTGGATTAATTGCTCCTTCTTCTCTTAGAATATTTTCATCTTCAAAACATCTGACAACATGGATAATGGCATCTACTTCTCTAATATTTCCGAGGAATTTATTTCCTAAACCTTCCCCTTTACTGGCACCACGAACCAATCCTGCAATGTCAACAATTTCGATTTGAGTAGGGACTATACGATTAGGTTTGACTAATTCTGATAATTTATTAAGACGTTCATCAGGTACATCAACGAGACCAACATTTGGGTCGATGGTACAAAAACGATAATTACTGGCTTGTGCTTTGGCACTATTTGAAACCGCATTGAAAAGTGTCGATTTGCCAACGTTAGGTAAACCCACAATACCGACTTGTAAAGCCATAGGATAAATTCGCCTGATTTCGTTGTTTGGAAATGAAGGCTTTGTTTTGATGGTTAATTTTGTAAAATAATTGCAAAATAAAGCAAAATAAAGCAAAGATTCAAAGGATTATTGGATAGTTATAAAAATCATAACAATTCCTGTCGTTTTTCTTTTTTTGCTTCTCCGAAATTGCTAATTATTTTCTTTGGCTTTCACAGAGGTAGATTACGATTGTATGTTTGCAAAAAAGGAAGTTGAAATCTTCAACTTCCTTTTATCGGAACAAGATTGAGCATCTCATTATTCCCACTTCAAATCCGAACCACCACTGGCATAATCATCTTGATTATTGTTGTGTCTCTCCGATTCAGAATCATGATTGAATTGGTCAAAATCATAATCAGGCATTAATTCGGTTTTGATGTGGTCAATTGTCTCTTGCAGTGCGTCAAGGAATTTATTAAAATCTTCCTTGTACACAAACATCTTGCTCTTTTCGAAAACGGAATCGCCATCTTTCATAAAACGACGACTTTCGGTGATAGTTAAATAAAAATCACTCGAACGGGTACTTCTGACATCAAAGAAGTAAGTTCGCTTCCCCGCTCTCACACGTTTGGAGTAAATTTTGTCTCTGTCTTCTCTTTCCACAATCCTTTAGGTTTTAGAGGTTTAGAATGATTTTCAAATATAAGATTTTATTAATTTAGGAAAAATATTTTAAGTTTTTTTTTATTAAAAATAACAATATTTTTATTTTAACTTTGGCAAATCTAACTTAAAATCGACTTTTTTACAGAAAACAGAGATGAAATTGTTTCAGTCATTGCAAAAAAATTCGTAACTATGCACTTTATTTAAGTAAGGCGAACTCTCTATGCTACAAAAAAAAATACATATTTTCATGCTACTTTCTTGCCTGATACCTTTGTTTTCTTTCATAAAAGATCCGGTTTTGGGAAGTGAGAAAGTTGGGGTTGCGTCATTTTATGCCAAAAAATTCTACGGCAGAAAAACAGCCAATGGCGAAATTTTGGATAGAGAGTCTTATACATGTGCCCATCGGACTTACCCATTTGGAACGATGCTAGAAGTGACAAACTTAGCAACGGGTAGGTGGTGTGTGGTACGGGTGAACGATAGGGGACCATATAGCAAACGCAGAATCATTGATGTTACTTATCCCGCTGCTGTTCGCTTAGGAATGTTGAGAAGTGGGGTGGCTCGAGTAAAAGTAACCGTTATTGGCAAAAAGGGGGAGGTAGAATTGAGGCGACCTGACGGAGTGATAGAGAACTCCAATGAAATATTGGTGATAGACACAAATACGGTCAAGCCACCGTTTAAATTACAGAGAAAGAAAATTTTGAAACATCAGACTAAAAAAAGTAATCTGGCTAAGAAAAAGAAGAAAAAAGTTTCTCCAAAATCTAAATGGAAAAATACTTCTAAGTCTAAAAAATTACCTAAAAAAGCAAAAAAAACGACAATAAAAAAGGCAACTAAATAGTCCCAAAAAATATAAGATGACAAAATCCATAGATTTATCAAAAATTCGGGAATACGGGCATGTGGAGTTTCTTGCCAAACAATTAGTGGAAGGTTTTATTACGGGATTGCATAAATCGCCATTTCATGGTTTTTCGGTCGAATTTGCCGAACACCGGCTCTATAATAATGGGGAAAGTACCCGACATATAGATTGGAAAGTATTTGCCAAAACAGATAAAGTATTTGTGAAACGATATGAAGAAGAAACAAATCTTAGATGCCATATTTTGATTGATACCTCTTCTTCGATGTATTATCCCGAAAAAAATCATGGAAAAATAGTGTTTAGTACTTTGGCCGCTGGAACTTTGGCGTATTTGCTACAAAAACAGCGAGATGCCGTGAGCTTGATTTCATTTGCAGATGCTATTGAAATACAAACACCGATGAAATCGACCGCCACGCATATCAACAAAGTATTTGTAGAATTAAATACTATTTTGGAATCCTCAAAACCAAATAAGAAAACATCTGTTGTGGAGACATTGCATCAAATTGCCGAGAAAATTCACAAACGCTCGTTGGTGATTATTTTCAGTGATATGTTTGAGGATTTCGAAAATTCAGATAAAATCTTTTCGGCATTGAGGCACTTGAAACATAATCTTCATGAGGTTTTGTTGTTTCATGTAAGTGATAAAAATACTGAGATGGATTTTAATTTTGAAGACAGACCCTATGAGTTTATAGACCTTGAAAGTGGAGATAAAATAAAGATTAATCCTACGGAAGTGAAGGAGTTTTATCAGAATTCTATTCGGAAATTCTATCATGATTTGAAGCTTAAATGCGGACAATATAAAATTGATTTCATAGAAGCGGATATTAATGCTGGTTTTGACCCCATTATGTCGTCGTTTCTGATTAAAAGAAGAAAATAAGACTAATTTTGAGGGACTTCAATGTCTAAGTGATAAAATAAAGCAAGATAATTATCGAAAATTCTTGTTTTTATAACGAACAGTTTTAATATACCAAAGCATGAAAATAAAATAGAGCAAGGGAATGAATGTATAAATCAAGGCGAAGCTGAATTGATGTGTATAGAAAGAAAGCCAAGCCTCCCAAAAAGCCCATGCCAAAAAAAGGGATAGAAATAAATGAGTACGAATTTCTGTAAAAAGCTCAACATAAATATTTTTTTTTCACCATTTCTCCAAGCATAAAAAGGAACTTCGGTGATTCTAAACCAAAAAAATATAGAAAAGCACTCAAGGGCTTGTATGATAAAAAGGGTAGTTTTCATGGCTGACATTTTTGTCAATATTATATGCAATTAAAATGCCAGCCAATGTTTTGTTTCTGACTATTCGGTAAATGGTATCTATGAAGGAATAAGTGGTTATGACCGAGTACTTAATTCTCTGATAGCAAGCCAAGACATCAATCCAGGGCCGATTTCTAAGGCACTTTCGTCGATGTCGAAAGTGGGAGTATGAACTCCCGAAATAATCCCCCTCGCTTCGTTTCTTGTTCCCAAACGATAAAAACAGGCATCAACTACTTGGGAGTAAAAAGCAAAATCTTCACCTGCCATCCACAAATCAAGGTCGATGACATTTTCTTGCCCCATATATGCAATGGCTTCTTGTTTCATTCGGCGGGTAAGTTCTGGATGATTTTTGAGAAAAGGGTAGCCCTTTACTACCGTAAATTCACAGCTCCCACCCATGGCTTCTGCCATTCCTTCTGCCATTTTTTTCATTCGTTTCAAGCCATCTTCTCTCCACTCTTCGTCCATACATCGAAATGTTCCTTGAATAGTGACTTCGTTTGGAATGACGTTTGTTACGCCATCAGCAATGAATCTCCCAAAAGATAGTACAGAAGGGCTTGCAGGCTTGCTGTTTCGGGAAATAATTTGTTGGAGAGACACGATGGTATGCGAAGCAATCAAGACAGGGTCAATCAATTGGTCTGGCATAGCTCCATGCCCACCTTTCCCCTTGATTGTCAGGTATAGTTCATCGGTACTTGCCATATACATGCCTTCTCTGAATCCTATTTTGCCGACAGGGATATTCGGAGCAACGTGTTGCCCAAGCATGCTACCTACCTTAGGATTTTCCAAAACGCCCTCTTTAATCATGATTGAAGCACCGCCTGGAGCTTTTTCTTCAGCAGGCTGAAAAACAAGTTTGATTGTTCCCTCAAATTCATCTTTCAATTGGTTCAGAATCTTGGCAGCTCCCAATAAAGAAGACGTGTGTACATCATGCCCACAAGCGTGCATAACGCCCTCGTTGGTCGATTTATAAGAAACATCGTTTTGTTCAAAAATTGGCAAAGCGTCGATGTCCGCTCGCAAACCTATTACTTTAGAGGCAGGATTTCTGCCTTCAATCAATGCCACAACACCAGTATTTGCAATTCCTTCTTGCGGAGAAAGTCCAATTTCTTTAAGCTTTTGGGCGATAAAAGCGGCAGTTTTATATTCTTGAAATGATAATTCAGGATAACTGTGTAGGTGATGGCGGTTTGCAATCACTTCAGAGGCATTGCTGTGTGCCATCTGCTTGATTTTTTGCTCTAATGACATAATTGAATTAGTTATTTGCTTGCAAAAATACTCAGTTTGTACATACTTTGTTGTGAATGATTGAAAAATATAAGTATTTAGGGTATTTTTATGTGAATTTGATGGATAGATAATTTTAATTTAGGATTTCGGTTTTATGTTGAATCTTGTTTGAATTTTTTCTTTTGACTAAAAAAAAGAGATTTCCTTTGGTAAATGAAAAGTTTAATCAGCTTCTTGAAAAAAATATTGCTAAATGATTGAAAAATTGTACTTTTGCTTCCGTCGAATCTATTTAAAAAAGAATATTACTTACTTCATCTTGTCATAAAAAAATGATTTCAAAGAAAGCTAAATATGCACTCAAAGCCTTGAAAGTATTGGCAGAAAAATATGCACTCAAACATCCTATTTTAATTGCCGATATTGCCGAACAACAAGCAATTCCAAAAAAATTTTTGGAGTCCATCTTATTGGAGTTAAGAAATAATGGAATTTTACATAGCCAGAAAGGGAAGGGTGGTGGATACCAGCTAAGAATGGCACCAGAGTCTATCAGTTTGGCAAAAATTATCAGAATTGTAGATGGTCCAATTTCTCCGATGCTTTGTGTTTCTTTACATTTCTATGGGAAATGCGACGATTGTGCCGATGAAGAAACTTGTAAAATTCGTCCGATTATGGAGAAAGTAAGAGATGCAAATTTGCAGGTTTATGAAAATTCAACGCTGAAAGATTTGATGGAAGCAGAGGAAGAGAAACCTATTGATGAATAAAAATATCATCATCAGCCCGATATTTTGTCGGGCTGATGATGATGCTTTCTGTGATTTATCTTGAAAGTTCTTTGGCTCTATTCTCTGCCGCTAAAATTCCTTGAATAATTCCAGTAGCTATTTGATGTTCTTCAAAGGTCTTCAAGGCTGCTTCGGTAGTTCCTCCTTTAGAAGCGACTTGTTTGATTAGTTCGTCTAAATTTTGTTCGGCATTATTAATCAAATGATATGCCCCCAACATGGTCTGTTTCACCAAAAGACTCGCCATCCCTTCGTCAAAGCCCATTTGCTTGCCAGCATCAATCATTTGTTTAACGATATAATAAAAATAAGCAGGGCCACTGCCACTCAATGCTGTCACGGCATCAATCATGCTTTCATCTTCCAAATATACCGAGCGTCCGGTGGCATTGATGAGGTTTTCTATTTTTCTTAATTTGGCGGCATCTACTTCTGGAGCAGCCGTAAATCCCGTAATCCCCATGCCAAGCATAGCAGGGGTATTGGGCATAGCACGGACAACCAATTGGTGCTGGAGTACCATTTGTATTTTGCTCATCGGTACTCCTGCCATAATAGACAAGACAACTTGGCTTGGCTGAATCACAGCCCTCAGTTCTTCCTGAACCGTCGGGAAGTCTTGTGGCTTTACGGACAATATGATAAGCTCATATTCTGTAATTTGATTATTGATTACATCAACGACCACCCCTTCTTTACTGGCTTTTAGGGTTTCGCTTCTTTCTTTACTTTTTTCGATTAAAAGTAAGTCATTTTTTTTAACTAAATCATATTGCAAAAACGAACGGGCAAAAGCCATACCCATATTTCCGCAACCAATAATGGCAATTTTCATGTGTACTTTGCTTAAAATGATAAGTTTTTTATTCGTTCAATGGCTGAAAAATCAATAATTCATCCCCTTGAAGTTCTTTTCTCATCAGAAGTTTGAGATTTTTTGGTAAAGTAGGTGCTAAAATCCCTTTTTTCAAAGTTTTTGGGCTTTTAAAAAGTCTAATTTCATCAAAAAGACCTTTTTCAATGAATTTATCCAATGTTTTTTTTCCTCCTTCGACAATAACAGAGCCTATTTTTTTTTCTTGCATACTTTCGAGCCATTGTTCTATATTTTTGGAATGAATCATCAGGGTTTCTTGAGACTGGTCAAAAATATGCAAATATGTGGGCAATTCTTTTTGCTCATCTATGACTACTCTAATGGGATTTTTTCCGCTCCAATGACGTACATTCAAGCGAGGATTATCATGCAGGGCTGTTTGATATCCTACCAAAATAGCGGCTTCTTCGCTTCTCCATTGATGCACAAGTGTTTGTGAAAATTCATTGCTAATTTGTACTGGTTTTCCTCCCTCTGCCCCAATAAATCCATCGAATGTTTCTGCCCATTTAAGGATGATGTAGGGGCGTTTTTTTTCGACATTTGTAAAAAAACGATTGTTGATTTCTCGTCCGAGGTCTTCTAAAACACCACAGATGACTTCAATATTGGCATTTTTTAGTCGTTCTATTCCTTTTCCGGCTACTAAAGGAAAGGGGTCTATATTGGCAATTACGACTTTTTTAACTCGGTGCTTTATCAATAAGTCTGCACATGGTGGGGTTTTTCCAAAATGTGCACAAGGTTCGAGGGTTACATAAACGGTTGATTCGGGTAATAAACTTTTATTTTTGACAGCATTGATGGCATTCACTTCTGCGTGCCAATCGCCATATTTCTGATGCCATCCTTCACCAATAATGGATTGTTGGTGTACAATGACACAGCCAACCATTGGATT
>CAYUFZ010000022.1:12342-23323 GCA_964444025.1 uncultured Emticicia sp. | reverse complement strand
CCACAAAACCCTCATTGATTTGATTTTTACGCAAATCAAAATTAGATTCTCTCAAATGTCCGTCATACACATGTAATCCCCAAATTTCGAGGTTTTTAGATGCCAATAAAGACTGATAAAACGAGAATAATTCTGCATTCAAAGGATGCCCCGAACGATTCATTCCGTTATTAATGTCTATGAAAACATTCGCTTTTAGTGAATTATCTCCGAATAAATCATTGGTTTGAGAGGCAATCTCTTGGCAATCCAGCAAAGAGGCAATAAATACCTCGGGATACATTTTTTGCAATTGTATCAATCGTTCAATTTTAGGCCCTACCAATTGATGAGCAATGACAATATATTTTCCGCCAGAAGATGCCACCATTTCTGCCTCAGCAACCGTAGCACACTTGAACTTTTCGATTCCTTGCTCCAGCATCATTTTGATTACTTCCGGCATTTTATTAGTCTTCACATGAACCATCAAACGCTCTGTGCCACCAGAAATTTGAATCATTTTTTTTATATTCTCAGCAACCCGATTTTTGTAAATCAATAAAGACGGAGAATCCAATTGAGAGACATTATTAATTTCAAACCACATTGTTTTTTAATTTTGGTATAATTCTAGGGGTAAATCATCAGGGTCTGCAAAAAAAGTAAATTTTTTTCCAGTGAACTCATCAATTCTTATTTCTTCTACAAACACCTTTGCCGCTTCTAAATGAGCTTTGGCTTGTTCGATGTCCTCGACCTCGAAAGCCAAGTGCCTCAAACCACAAGCCTCTGGTCGTGATGGTCTGGGTGGAGGGTTCGGAAAAGAAAACAACTCGATTACATAATTATTTCCTATTGCCAAATCTAATTTATAAGATTTTCTTTCTTCTCTGTAAACCTCTCGAACCACGCTTAATCCAAGTATTTTTGTGTAAAAATGCTTGGATTTCTCATAATCTGATGCAATAATAGCAATATGATGTATCTTATTTATCGCCAACATACCTCACGCTAGTTCAAACATTGCTTCAATTTCCACGGGGATATTTTCAGGCAAAGAACCAAATCCCACCGCCGAACGGACTCCAATACCATTCTCTTCCCCCCAAACAGCGGCAAATAACTCGCTGCATCCATTTATCACATAAGGGTGTCGTTCGAAATCGGACGTGCAATTCACCATTCCCAACACTTTGATTACCCTTTTAATACGATTGAGACTCCCTAAATTTTCTTTTAACGTCGATAATATTGCCAAACCTACTTGTCTAGCAGCTAATTTTCCAGCTTCAATATCCATGTCTTCTCCTATCCTTCCGATAATTCTTGAGCCATCCATTTGTACCGTTCCGTGTCCTGACACATAAATAAAATTGTCCACGATTAAGCAAGGCTTATAGACTCCCATTGGTTTGGGTGCTGGTGGTAATTCTAAATTTAATTTAGCGAAATTTTCTTCTGCACTCATTATTCGTTCTCTTAATTTAACAATATATTTAAAATTAAAACTCCTATTAGACCAATAATCGATACCAACGTTTCCATCACTGTCCAAGTTTTCAGGGTATCTTTGATACTTAAATTGAAATATTCTTTAAAAAGCCAAAAACCACCATCATTTAAGTGCGAAAACATTAGACTCCCTGCTCCAATTGCCAATACCATCAGTTCGGGTTTAATACCTGTTTGATGTTCGATTAATGGTGCTAAAATACCAACGGCAGTCAAACCTGCAATGGTAGCCGAGCCGACACACACTCGCAAAACACCTGCCATTGCCCAGCCCAAAATGAGCGGATTAATGTCTAAGCCCTGCAATTGTTGTCCGATATAATCACTTGTGCCACTATCTTTCAAAATTTGCTTCAATGCACCAGCACCAGCAATAATTAATAAAATAACCGCACTACTTTTGAAGGCTTCTTCCAATTGTTTACTCACTTCTTTGATAGATTTCCCCAATCTTATACCCAAAAAATACATTGCCAATAAGAGAGACAATAACATGCCAATATATGGTTCGGACAAAAGTTTTACCAACTGATTGTCGGGAAGGGATTTTTTGATAATAGAAGTACAAGCCAGCAGAATGACGGGCATCAAGGCTACCGTAATACTAATACCTAAGCCAGGCATTTGCTCTTTTGGAATAGGTTTGATAGAAAACAAAGTGCTATCTATCATGGGTTTATACTTTTTGAGCGTTCTGCCGAAAATTGGTCCGGCAACAGCAATGGCAGGAATCGCCACGATAATGCCATAAATCAACGTTTGTCCTACATCAGCATGCAACTGAGTAGCGATAGCAGCAGGCGATGGATGAGGTGGCAGATAGCCATGAGCTACCGAAAGGGCTGTCAGCATTGGCATTGCGACAAAAAGCAAGGGCAGACCAGTGGAAGATGCAATAGAAAAAATCAAAGGAACTACAATGATAAAACCTGCATTGTAAAATAATGGAATTCCGATGACAAAACCCGCTAATGCTAAACCCCATTGAAGATTTTTTTCGCCAAAAACCCGAATAAGAGCATCTGTAATTCGCTGAGCAGCCCCACTTTCAGCTACTAATTTACCCAACATTGCCCCAAAACCAATAATTAATATTAAATCGCCTAAAGTAGAACCAATACCTGATTGTATGGATTTCCCGATGGCAGTGACTTCCATTCCACATAAAAAGCCTAAAATAATAGCAACAATAATAAATGATATAAATGTGTCTAACTTGATATAAGCTACCAATAGCACCAAGGCAATAATTGCCAACAATGTGAGTAAAATAGGCATAGTTTAGGTAGGGTTGAATAGAATTGCAAGATAATGAAATTTGATTAATATTCTAAAATATTCATTCTTTTGTATAGAAAACCAATGTGGTATCATGCAAACCTGAATTTGTTGGAAATAATCTCATAAACAGAAAGTGCTGCCATTTTTAGTGACAGCACTTCGTATCCCATTTATTTAACAACTTTTATAATCCCTTGCATCAGTGTATAATGCCCGGGATAAGTACAGACAAAAGTATAATCTCCCGGAATTGCGGGAGCCGTGAAGTAGATGGTCTCTTGACTTTCAGGCTGTAATAATCCGGTATGAAAAAGAACTTCGTCCATTACGGGTACATAATTTTTTTCTGCCCCCTCAAGCCCCATGTTAATGGCAGCATTGCCGACTTTATCCACGGTTTTGGGCTTCACAACGACCAAATTATGGGTCATATCGTCATTATTGTTGAAAACCAAGCGGATTTTACTACCCGCTTTGACTTGAAATTTTGCAACATCGTACTTTAATCCCGGTTTGGTGCCAACAGCTAATGTTTGGTCTATTTTTCCATTCCATTCTGCAGGAAGTTCATTCACTCTTTTCGGAGAAGAAGCTGAAATCGCCGACGAAGGCATTGCCGACATGTCGTGACCAACGTGTTTTGATTTCGTTACTACTCCATATTTACTCAAATCCATCGAAGCGAATGATGAATTGATGCTGTTTAAAGTATAATATCCTACTGGATGCAACAAAGCACGTTCTTCGGCATTTTTCAGTCCTTCCAATCGAATTTCATGAATGTATCCCAAACGCAAGGAATCAATCGCCAAACGCACACTCATTCCGTCTTCTGCTACTTGAATCCCTTTGATGGTCAGAGATTTGGTATTAATGATTGGACTTCCGTAATTGTGGTGGTATTTATAAGTAAAGCTATTAATTTTATACGAATCAATATCCGATGCACTCGATACATTAACGGGTTGGGTAAATTCTATCAAGAAACCATCTGGCATCGATTTGATTGTTTTCATCTCAAATGGGGTTTTCCCTGTCCACTCTAATCTCTGTAGCCCAAAGTCATCTTTTCCCGTTGAAGCCCAACCCCTGCTCGTCATTCCAACAAACATGGAGGCATCTAATCCCCAACGCATTTTTAAAATTCCTGATTGAAACCCTTCTCTAAAAGGAAAACATGCCCCCTGATATTTTCCATTGACTTTTTCAAGAAATACACGCATGATTTTACTATGCCCTTGGTCTCCCACAAACATTTGCCCTTCAAATGGTCCAAATTTTCCATTAGAGGTATCCTCTATCAAGTCAGAAGTTGAAATTCCCATAATGGTATGAGGAAACCAAACTGCAGGAACTTTAATTGCTGGAAAACGCTTGGCAACTTCATAGAGTGGCTCACCTGTATCTGGCACGTCTTGAGGCTTGATTGACAAAGGAGACCCTTCTTCTGAAGTCCATTTGAGTCCAGCAGGATTTCCAGCGAAATCACCTTTTTCTAAATGAGTCATTCGTCCTGAGCCAACCCAATCGCCTTGGTTTTCGGTATAAAAAATATCGCCATTTCTTAAAAAACCAAATCCAGCAGGCGAGCGTAAACCAGTAGCCCAAGGAGTCATCTGCCCATCAGGCGAAATTTTCAACATCCACCCACGCCATTTGGAAAGACTTACTCCTTTTCCTTCCCAACCCAAATTGAGTGTGAAAAGCATCTCTTTATTGGGTAATTCTACGGGGCCATAGGTATATTCGTGATAATTTCCGGCTAATGGGAATTTATAAAAAGCTTCGTATTCATCAGCAACCTCATCGCCGTTGGTGTCTTTTAGAATAGTCACTTCTCCTCTTTGAGTTGCCCAAAGCCGTTGATTGATATAAGCCAAACCCAAAGATTCGTGAAGTCCTGATGCAAATTTTTTATACACGGGGCTAGTACCATTTTTCATGTATGGATTTGAAATAAGCCAAACATCTCCACGACGAGTCGATACGCCCAATCGCCCATCAGGTAATACAGCCATCCCGCCTACTTCTAGTTTAATTCCCTCAGGAATAGGCAAGGTGACAATTCTATAAAAATCTTCCTCCACCAAAGGACGGCTTTGTCCAAATACACCCGAACAAGTCAGCGTAAGGAGTATTATTACTATTTTTTTCATATTTTTATAAAAATTTTTTCTAAATAATGAATGTTTAAACGGTTCACCACTCGATTGAATAGTTTATTTTCTTATCCAATTTAATTAATAACTCTTGACCTTTCGGACTTTTTCTCACCATAGGTTTATCAGTGGCATTTAATCGAATATAATACTTGCCTACTTGATACACTCCTTTTCCAATCGTTTCGATGCTCGTTGCCTCCGCAATTTTATGGTATAAATTTGTAGTATTAGCCGCATCTATACTCACTTCTAAGCCATTTTCTTTGGATGGGAAAATGTGTTGCGAGAACTTTTGACCATTCAATTCGTAGTTAAAAGTCGGATAGCCCAAATTATCTAATTGATAAGATTTTAAAATGAGTTCTTTATAAACATCGATATTTTCAGGGAATATCGCTTCTGCGTTAGATAACAACGCTACTGATGGTTTTCCGAAAAACTGCACTTTTACGCCTTTGGCTTCTAAGAGTTGGGGTTCGCCTCTTTCATGAAACATTTCTGTAACATCGGCAAATTCCCCATGCCAAGCATATAAAATTGCAGCTCTATCCAAATCATAAGAAAAATGTACGCCTTCGGGCGAACCGACCGAAATAGCGTGGGTTCGTTTTGCCCCTTCAAACATAACAAATGAGCGAATAAGCTCCACTGTGCTTGTTGGATTTATTGATATTTCTCCCACCGCTTGCGGGGTTGGCAAAGACGTTTCTGCATGTAATGGGTAAGGACGAATTTCTGGTCCTGCAGCCAGCAAACCCAATTCGGCTTTCCACCAAACTTTTATATAAGAAAGCTCTATCGAGTGAGTTCCTTTTGATAATTTTAGATAAGTCGTTCGTGCTTTTCTATAACTTTCATCTGCCATCGGCAGTAATTCTTTTCCATCGACTTTCAAAGCAGATTTTCCGGCACAATCCACAATCAAAGCATATTCTCCATCTTTTTCTACCTCAATATTCCCCTTAAAAACAAGTAAAAACCGATTCAGCCCTGCTCCGAAATCTTTAGTCAATTCGGTTGCATTTCCCGATTCTTTCGGAGATTCTGTCTTTTTGGCAAACTGTTTGTCCCAATCAAACGTTTCGAATAAATCATACGTTAAGCCCGAAAGCTTCAATGGTTTTTCTTGATTAAATTTCAAATATGAAAATCCCTTTACAGCCGTCTTTCCAGCGGTATTTTCTAAGACCAAACTTCCTTCTTTTTGGTTTTTGTCTTCCAATACCAGTCCTTGTTGAACCAAAACATCATTTAATAACACTTTTTCTATCAAAAGAGCATTGCCAAAGGGAGCTTTAGAAAAAGTAATCTCCAAATTTTGCCAAATACCAGCCATTCTTGAGGCATCTTGAATTGGTAATGCTAATTGATTATTGCCCAAAAGTATTGCCCCCGAAGGACGAATATTGCTCAAAATTAAAGGATATTTTCCCTGAATATAAAATATCAATTCACTTTTGCTGCCTAAAACAAAATCAAACTTAATTTTTGCATCCCCAACAGTTAATTTTGACGTTGCTTTTCCTGGAGAATCAGCAAACAAAATCTGATTGCCCAAAGTCATTTTAGCATTT
This sequence comes from uncultured Emticicia sp., assembly GCA_964444025.1. Lineage (GTDB taxonomy): Bacteria > Bacteroidota > Bacteroidia > Cytophagales > Spirosomataceae > Emticicia. The sequence goes on along the minus strand of CAYUFZ010000022.1, from coordinate 16,812 downwards.
TTAAGCAATAAATTATCCATTGTTTCCAATGATTTCCAATGCTCAGAACTCCAATTATCCAAAGGCAAATCATTCATCGGAAAACCTTGTGCAAAGCTTTGCCAAGACAAACAAAAGAGAAGAAGAAATGATAAAAAACGTAATTTCATGATTGAATCGATAAGGTTGAAGAACAAATTTATTGATTAAGTGTAAAAAATACAATTATTAATTGCGAAAGTTTTTCTGATTGTAAAAAAAGTGTTTTGTAAATTTGCAGAAAACTAATAAAATTAATAAAAATATATGTCGAAACCAACATTACTAATATTAGCAGCTGGCATGGGAAGCCGCTACGGTGGAATCAAACAATTGGATAAGTTTGGTCCAAATGGCGAAACCATCATTGATTATTCATTACACGATGCCATTAAGGCTGGTTTTGGCAAAATAGTGTTTATTATTCGTGAAGAATTGAAAGCAGATTTTGAAGAAATATTCGGTCCGAAACTTCAAGGAAAAATTGAGTATGACTTTGCTATACAGGGTGTTCAACGTTATGTACCCGAAGCTCTAGGTTCAGTAGAAAGAACCAAACCATGGGGTACAGGTCATGCCGTTCTTTGTGCATGGGAACAAACCAACACTCCTTTTGCGGTTATCAATGCGGATGATTTTTATGGATTCGAGGGATTCAAGATTATGGCTGATTTTTTGACGAATAATCAAGATGAAACTTGCCACGCCATGGTTGGATACCAAATCAAAAACACACTTTCTGAAAATGGCTCTGTGTCGAGAGGAGTTTGTGAACTTGACGAACAAGGTTTCTTGAAAGTAGTAACCGAACGAACAAAAATATACAGAAATGACTCTGATGAGATTGTGTTTGAAGAAGATGGAAATTTGACTCCATTAAGTGAAAATACACCAGTTTCGATGAATTTTTGGGGATTTATGCCTAATGTATTTCCAATCATTCACGAAATGTTTCAGGAATACTCGGCAAAAAATATCGATTTGCCAAAAGCTGAATTTTATATTCCAACCGTTATGACTTACCTCATTCAACATAATTTGGGTAAATGTAAAGTTTTCTCTAATGAATCTGAATGGTTTGGTGTAACTTATCCAGAAGACAAACCAACCGTCATGGAGGCATTACAGAAACTTTCTAATCAAGGATTGTATTAAAATCTTGGTTCAACATAGGTTATAGATGCCTATGTTGAACCCAAAATATCTAATACTAGAGCAATTATTCTAAAGTTTTTTGTATTGATTATTGATATTATAAACCAAACCAAGGCTCCAAAGAAAATTCTTTCCAGGAATTTGTGTTCGGATAGGTTGGCTCACCACGGCATTCAACATAAAAGGAGACCTTTTTTTAGATAAATTTAAAGTAGCATTCCAATATGTTCCTGATTTTGAATCTTGTTTTAAGAAATAAAGCTGAGGAATTAGGAAAATATCCACCGATTTCTTGAATACGAAATTACTCATCATTGCCCTTGCCGCTACAAAACTCCCCCATTGAATCAAATCTTTAGCCAAACCATGTGAACCTATATAATACAAACCCAAGGAAACATTCTGATTCATACGAAAAGTCGGCGATGCTTCCCATGCAACATATCGCTGCGTTGTCATTACCTCTTTTGTAATACCTCCTGTTGATATATTTTCTGTTCGGAACATAAATGCAGGGTGAGCCCCAAGCCCCATATTGAATTTTTTTCCGCTAATGAGTTTATACCGCCACCAAAACACAAAAGCCCAAGGTTTTCCGTTCAGTGCAAAACGTATCATTGGGTCGAAGCTAAGTTTACCCTTTCCAATAGACAAATCGAATAAAAGAGCTGGTTTATTCAGAGAAAAATTAGGAATCAACGAAACCCCATTGTTGGTTGCGGTGATTTGTCCTTTAAAAAACGAAGGGGTTTGGGTAGAATCTGTTTTCTGAGCCAAAGAAGAACCAATCGAAAAAGTGATTAGTACCAAAATAAAGATATTTTTCATTAAAAAAGAGAAAAGAAGAAATAAAATGCAAATTTCCGCATTAATTATCGAAATAAACAAGCATTTCAGCGGCATTTATAGCAAGCTTTTGATTTTTATAGAAAAATTAAATTTTTACTCAAAAAAATACAAAAGAGAGCTATTGTCTTGCTTTTATGCTATTCCATAAGAAAAATAAAATGCCCAATAAGCTTATCCTGACATATCCTATTAGTATTGTTCGTACCAATTAAACTTACTTTCTACAATTTTGGCTTTTTCTTGTTCCAAGCATTTTAAAAATGAAATAGATACCGGGGAATGTTTTTTACCTTTAAGCCATATCAAGCTCCAAGTAGTTTTGATAGGTAGCCCTTCTATGGGGATTATTTGTAGCTCATTTTGATGAAGTTCATTTCGGATACCGATTAAAGGCATAATAGAATATCCTAATCCTGCTAAAAGTGCTTGTTTGACCGCTTCGTTGGAGGTAAGTTCTATTTTTTTTAGGACAGACAAATCATTGTTGCTGATGAAATTCTCCATAATCTGACGAGTTCCTGAGCCTTTTTCCCTAAAAATGAGGGGAAGTTCGCTGAATAATTCTCTCACACTCATGTTTTTTTCGGGAATTTTAGAAGTATTGCCAACAAAATATAGTTTATTTTGAAGCAAATCTAAATGCTCAACGGCAAGTTTGCTTGGCAGTATTGAAACTAAAGCAAAATCGACTTCATTATTTTCTAAACTTTCTATCACTTTTAGTTTATTCGTTACATCCATCACCAATTCGACCCCTGGATTTTGCTGTAAAAAATCAGATAAAAAATAAGGCATTACGTATTTTCCGGTAGAAACTACTGAAATCTTTAATCTGCCTGTCAGTTGTCCTTTATATGCCAAGGTTTTATAATTGATGGCATGTACTTGTTCAAGAATGTTTTGAGCTGCTTCGGCTATTTCTTTGCCAAATTCGGTAATATATATTTTTCTCCCGATTACTTCCGTCAATGGAATATCAAATTGGTCTTGAAAATTCTTTAGCTGAATGGACACAGCAGGCTGGGTGAGGTGTAATTCTTCTGAAGCTTTTGTAATACTTTGTGTTTGAACAATTTTTACAAATATCTGGAGTTGGTTGAGTGTGTAATTCATAAAATATATTTATTAATACTATTGCAAATATAAATAAAAATTTATGAAAAAGAATATCCAATTTTGTGGCGTAAATAAAAAACTTGATTTGTTTGACCAGCGGCAATCAATATTTTGAATTTTAAATTTTATGCAAACATGAATCAGACAAGTATCAAAGTAATGCTTTTTATATCCCTAACGCTTATTTCATTATTGATGTCGTTTACGGCGAAAGATACCAATGAAAGTTCAATTTTAGCATCAATTTCTATCATATCAGGGGCATATTCTTTTAGATATTTGCCCAATCAATCGATAAATAAAGAATAAGTGTTGATTTAATGAAAAATATATTTGAGGGAAGAGAACTGCTTATTGTCACGAAGCACCAAAAAGAACAAGTATTAGCTCCGATTTTGGAGCAAGCTCTCGGGGTTTGTTGCAGTGTTTCGGAGGGCTTTGATACCGATATTTTTGGGACATTTTCAGGAGAAATTCATCGAAACGACAGCCCTATCAATGTGGCAAGAAAAAAATGTTTAGAAGCCATGGCTCTTACAAATGCCGACTTGGCAATAGCAAGCGAAGGCTCATTTGGCCCTCATCCTTCGATTTATTTTATTCCAGCAGATGAAGAGTATTTACTGCTTATTGATAAAAAATATGGATTAGAAATTGCCATAAAAGAGCTGAGTTTGGAGACAAATTTTAGTGCTTCGGAGGTTTCTTCGGAGGAAGAATTGATGGAATTTGCGGCGATGGTAAAGTTTCCTTCGCACGGTTTGATTCTAAGAAAATCAAAATCAGATTATTCAAATGTAACGAAAGGTATTATTGATGAGGCAACATTGAGAAAAAAGTTTCAGGAGCTATTTGTCCATTTCTCATCTGTTTTTGTCGAAACAGACATGCGGGCAATGTATAATCCTACACGCATGAATGTCATTCGAGAAGCTGTACACAAACTTATTTCTAAAATGAATGTTCATTGCCCTTCATGCGAAATGCCTGGTTTTGGAGTCACAGAAAGTCTAAGTGGGCTGCCTTGCGAGCGGTGTGGCTTTCCTACAAGAGGCATCCTGAGTGTGATTCATACTTGTCAAAAATGCCGATTTACACAAGAAGTAAAATATCCTAATAATGTATTTTCGGAAAAAGCGATGTATTGTGATAGCTGTAATCCCTAATCAAGATGAGAAAAAAAATAATAAAAAATGTATTAATTGTTAATGAAGGACAAATAATTTCAGGGGATTTATTGATTGTTGGGGAAAGAATAGAAAAAGTAGCTTCTCATATTTCAGCAGCCGATGCCGAAATAATCGACGGACAGGGACGGTATTTACTTCCGGG
>CAYUFZ010000022.1:7875-12332 GCA_964444025.1 uncultured Emticicia sp. | reverse complement strand
CCGGGTGTTATTGATGATCAAGTACATTTTAGAGAGCCAGGATTAACCCATAAAGCAACCATCTATTCAGAATCGAGGGCAGCTGTGGCGGGAGGTATCACGTCCTTTATGGAAATGCCAAATACTGTTCCCAATACTTTAACACAAGAGTTATTGGAAGAAAAATACAGCATTGCCTCGAGAACGTCTCTTGCTAATTACTCATTTTTTATGGGGATAAACCGAGATAACTTGGAAGAAGTACTGAAAACTAATCATGAAAATGTATGTGGAATGACAGATGATGGACTTTATTTTAGCCAAGAGGGCAATATCCTTGCCAATCAACCGGAGTACCTTGAAAAACTATTTTCAAGAGTCGATACCCTCGTTGCTTTACATAGCGAAGATGAGTCTATTATTCATCAAAACTTAGCTCATTATCGAAGTCAATATGGAGATAATATTCCATTTAGCTATCATCCTCTGATTAGAAGCGAAGAGGCTTGCGTAAGAGCTACCAAAAGAGTTTTGGAAATTGCTAAGAAATATCAGACTAGGCTACATTTTTTTCATATATCTACTTTGGCAGAAGCATCCTTGTTTGAATCTGAAATACCGATTTCTCAAAAACGAATCACTGCTGAAGCATGTGTTCATCATCTTTGGTTTTCGGATAAAGATTATGAAAAATTAGGTTCTTTTATCAAATGGAATCCTGCGATAAAGACCGAAAATGACAAAAATGGGCTATTAAATGCCTTAATTCAGAATAAGCTTGATATCATTGCGACAGACCATGCCCCTCATACGATTCAGGAAAAAGACCAAAATTATATCAACGCCATGTCTGGTGGCCCTTTGGTACAGCATGCTCTTCCTGCTTTGTTGGAATTGTTTCATGAAAAGAAAATTGGACTAGAAAAAATAGTTGAAAAGACGAGCCATCACGTAGCAGAAATTTATCGGATAAAAGAAAGAGGGTATATTCGAGAAGGATATTATGCAGATTTAGTTTTGGTGAATTTGGATAAACCTTGGAAAGTTGAGCCTGATACGATTCATTACCAATGTGGGTGGTCGCCTTTTTTACACCAAACATTCCAGTCAACCATTGAGAAAACTTTTGTAAATGGGCATCTAGTTTACGACAATGGAAGCTTCGAGAATGAATTTAAAGGAAAAAGATTAAATTTTCAAAAAATAAGATAAACCAAAATTTATAATTATGAATTATTATCTACTGATAGACAATCTCACCAATCCTGCTTTGCTTTTTTTTGTACTGGGTATTATTGCCGTTTATTTAAAGAGCGATTTAGAAATTCCCCCCAATTCGTCAAAATTTATTTCTTTATACTTATTATTTGCCATTGGTTTCAAGGGAGGACAAGAGTTGTCGCATGAAACATTTACCTCAGAAATTGCTCTTTCTATGCTTTTTGGCATAATGATATCTATCTTGATTCCTCTTTATACTTATTTTATATTGCGAATGAAATTGGAAGTGGAAGATTCTGGAGCAATTGCTGCGGCGTATGGCTCCGTGAGTGCCGTTACGTTTGTTACGGCTGTTTCATATTTAGAATCCCAACAACTCGGTATTCACGGCCACATGGTAGCAATGATGGCATTGATGGAATCTCCGGCAATTATCATGGGCTTGTTATTAATATCAATATTTAACAAAGATACGAGTGAACAAATAAAGAAAAGAACGGCTATCAAACATTCATTTACCAATGGAAGTGTGTTATTAATTATCGGGAGTTTGGTTATCGGTTATTTGGCAAGTGCCAAGCATGCCGAAGGAATTAAGCCTTTTACCAACGATTTATTTAAAGGATTTTTAGCAATTTTTTTGTTGGATATGGGTATTACAAGCGGCAAAAAATTAAAATCCTTCTTTTCTTTCGGTTGGTTTCCAATCACTTTTGCCTTATTCATTCCCATAATTAATGGCTGTTTGGTCGCTATGCTTAGTTCATTTTTTACCGATGATTTGACTAACCGATTTATGTTTGCTATTTTGGCTGCCAGTGCCTCGTATATTGCTGTGCCAGCCGCCATGAAAATATCTGTTCCAAAGGCGAATCCAGGTTTGTTTTTGCCCATGGCTTTGGCAGTTACTTTTCCCGTCAATATCACAATCGGAATGCCGATTTACTTAATGGTTGTTCAAAATACCTGAGAGACATGAATCATGGAGGATAAATATTAACTGCTTTTCTTGCCAAAAATCTACATAACAAAAACGATAACATTGGGTTAGGGTAAAATCCTGCCAAATGTTATCGTTTCATTCGTATTGTTGTACTAGGCTATTAATTCGCTCTTCTCTCCAATTCTGCTCGTTTAATTGTGATTAAATGACCGATTGGCTTTCCAGCACGATAAGTAATGACACGTAACGTGATAGGGCCGTCAGGAAGTGTTACTGGGGCTGTGTATTTTGGAGAGAAACTATCAGGCATAGAATCGTCTATGGTGTAATAAATATCTAAATCTGAAATTTCCTTTCCTAATTCCAATACGAGTTTTCCATCTATCATTTTAGTACTGACTATGGCATCATACGCAGCTTTAGAGAAATTTAACTGAGCAATTTCAGCTCTTTCAAAATAGGCTTCCATGCGTTTGCTGAAGTTTTCCCAGTTTTTTGCACTTTTCTGAGACCAATATACCTCTGACAATGCCCACGCTCTTGGATAAGTCATGTATTCTGCATGTCTCATGGTTGGTAATTGTTCACTCCAAAGATTGGCTTGTCCGCCTAAAATATACTTAGTATCTACTCCATCAGGCACAGGCTCAAAACTATACGATTTGCTCACACGTAAATTTGCATAAATGGGAGGGTCCACGTTATTGTCGCCTTGATTATAATCGATATAAGCATAAGTTGTTGGGGTCATTACGACGTCGTGGCCTAAATGTGCCGCTTCAATTCCTCCTTTTATACCTCTCCAACTCATCACGGTGGCATTTGGAGAAATTCCTCCTTCCAAGATTTCGTCCCAGCCGATTAGCTTTTTGCCTTTACTAGCAAGAATTTTTTCCAGACGATTCATAAAATATCCTTGAAGGTCTTCTACGTGACGAATATTTAATTTTTTCATCAAAGCTTGGCATCCTGCATCAGCCGCCCAATATCCTTTATAACATTCGTCTCCACCTACATGCACGTATGGATGTGGAAATAATGCTGAAATTTCGGTCATTACTTTATCCAAAAACTCATAAACTTTTTCATCAGACGGATTCAAAGTATTTTCATAAAGCAATTTGAATGTCCCATTTCCATACCAATCGGCAATTTTAGCTCCAGGATTCACAAAAGTTTTAGGGTCTTTTTTGGTACTTAATTCCGGATAAGCAGCAATAGCAGCCATGCTGTGTCCAGGAACATCGATTTCGGGTAAAATCGAAATATTTCTTTCTTCAGCGTATTTAATAATTTCTTTGATTTCTTCTTGAGTATAGAATCCTCCTTCTGTGGCTTTTTCTCCAGGTTTTGGAACATCTCTATCGCCAAAATGACCTGCTCTAGGAACTCTGTAAGCTCCTACTTCTGTCAATTTTGGCAATGATTTTATTTCAATTCTCCAGCCTTCATCATCAGTCAAATGCCAATGAAGCGTATTGTATTTATAGCGAGCCATATCGTCGATATACTTCATTACTTCTGCTTTGGTGAAGAAGTTACGGCTCACATCCAACATGATTCCTCTCCATTTGAAGCGTGGGTAATCGGTGATTTTTACGCTTGGAACAGTCCAAGTTGCTTTTACGCTGTTTTTACTTTCAATTTCTTTCGGAAATAATTGCAGTAAAGTTTGTACCCCATAAAACAACCCTGCTTTTTGGTTGGCAGAAATGACAATACTTTTAGTGTTTGACTCTAAAGTATAGCCTTCATTGCCGATACTTTCGTTAGCATTCGTATTAAGCACTAATTGGATAGAACCTACTTTGCCTTGAACTGCCTTGAGGCTAAATCCAGTAGCCGTGTTTAGTTTTTGTACTAGTTTTTCGGCAATTCCAGCAGCAGCTGCATCAGAATAAGCGATAGTGCTTTTGCTTGAAAGCGAAAAATTCCCAACTCCTTGTTGCATTTCAACTGGTTGAGGAATGAGATTAATGGACGGATTCTGGGCAAATACATTTAAAAATGTAAAGCAAAGAATAGATGAAAGAATTTTTTTCATTGTGTTTATTGAAGAGTTTTGTTTAAAATAGGGTGAAAAAACGATATTTTAAGAGAACAAATATACAAATTTCTCTGAATTACTGCCTTTGATTCGTAACAAACTTACTAATACTCCTTAAATAGAAAGTTTTACTTGATTTTTCTATATTCTTTTTGATAAACTAGCGGAGATTTACCCATTATTTTTTTAAACTGCCTATTGAAATTGGATATTGTATTATAGCCGCTTTGGTACGCAATTTCGGAGATATTAAAGGAACTTTCATGT
>CAYUFZ010000022.1:1341-7865 GCA_964444025.1 uncultured Emticicia sp. | reverse complement strand
GTAGAAGTTTGCAGGCATGACCAATTCGGATTTCGGCAATAAAATCAAAAAAAGATTGATTGGTGCGTTTCTTGAAATACCGGCAAAACGCCGAATCGCTCATGCTTACCAAAGATGCCAATTCGCTCAGTTTTACTTCTTCCTTAAAATGTTTCATGACATATTCATATACTTTTTGCATTCGCTCGGTTTCGGATATTTTATGTGGATTGACATAGCCGATACTTGTAATGTATTGATATTCGGTGCTTTGAGAAAGCTCGTGAAGCATATTTAGTAATTTTAGTACACGCTCAAAACCTTCTAATTTCAAAAGTATCTTTAAATCTTCTCTGATTCTGTGACGCATATTTCCAAAAATATCAATGCCTCTTTGCCCATTTTCCAATAATTTTTTTAGCTGAAACATCTCTGGTTTGGAGAAAAAGGCATCTCCTAAAAAATCTTCTGTAAAATACACCACGATTCCGTGTGCCTGCAAGGGAGTGTTTTGTTCAAAAAAATCTTTGTCGTTTTGCCAAAGGTGCGGAATATTTGGACCTAAAAATACAGTATCTCCAGCTTCAAAATGTTGGATATCATCTCCGATAAATCTCGTACCACTGCTCTCGTACACAGAAAATAACTGATAATGAGGATGAAAATGCCAGCTTGAGTCGAAGTGAGTTTGTTGCAATTCTTGTACTTCAAAAGAATAAACTTGGCTTTCTAAATTTTTTTTCAATAGTTTCATTTCGCATAAAATATCTATATGGATTAACCTATTTTTGCTTGTTTTTGTGCAATATAAATAATAATGGTCAAAATAAAGTTATTATTGGTAAATTCAAGCATAAAATATATGATTTTTTAATGATAAAATTGCATTGATAAATAATCGTAAATTTAAGCGGCAATGACGTATGGAATGAATCTCCTTTTATGGGGAACCGAAATTGATGAGAGACTTTTTCCGACTTTGGAAAAAATCAAAGAAATGGGATTTGACACGGTGGAGGTGCCAATTTTTGATACTAATCCAGAAAATTGGTACGAGTGGCGTAAAAAACTCGATGAATTAGGACTGAAAAGAATAGCCGTAACTATCTGTGGGGCGGATTTTAATCAAATCAGTGCTGATGCTGCCATGCGAGAGGCTACCCTCGAAAGAAATAAACGTGCGGTAGATTGTGCTTTGGTCTTGGGGGCTAATCTTCTGACAGGGCCGTATCACTCGGCACTTTGTCATTTTACAGGAAAGCCCGCAACGTCAGAAGAGTGGAATTGGGCAGTAGAAAACTTGCGTGAATTGGCTCAATATGCAGATGATTTGGGTATAACGCTAGGCTTAGAATATCTCAATCGTTTTGAAAGTTATTTAGTTTCTTGTGCCGACGAATTGCTTCGTTTGGTAGAAGACATCAATCATCCGGCTTGTAAGCTTATGTTTGATACATTTCATGCCAATATTGAAGAAAAAAGTTTAGGGGATGCCATCCGAAAAATAGCTCCGCATTTGGTTCATGTACAAGTTTCTGAGAATGACCGAAGCACGGTAGGCAAAGGAAATGTCGATTGGGAGGACGTATTCAAGGCACTGAAAGATATTGACTATCAGGGATGTTTATCGGTAGAAGCCTTTAGCGAAAAATTAGCTGTTGCTAATATTTGGCGAAAAATGTTCGATACGGAAGAGCAATTGATGCAGGATAGCTTGGCATTTGTCCGTTCGAAATCAATGCAATGAAATTAATTTAAAAATCTAATCAATCATAAAACTATGTCAAAAAAAATAAATATTGCCATTGTAGGTTTGGGGTTTGGGGCTGAATTTATACCAATTTATCAGCGTCATCCCAATGCCAACATGTACGCTATTTGTCAAAGAAATGTCGAAAAATTGAATGCCATTGGCGATACCTTTGGGGTAGAGGTGCGGTATTCGGATTACGATGAATTGTTGAAAGACCCCAATATTGATGCGGTACATATCAATTCTCCGATTCCAAATCATGCCGAACAGACCTTAAAAGCTTTGCGTGCTGGGAAGCACGTGGCTTGTACCGTTCCGATGGCAACATCGGTTGAAGATTGCCAAGCCATCGTGGATGCTTGTCGTGAAACTGGGCTGAAATATATGATGATGGAGACTGTGGTCTATGCTCGAGAGTTTTTGTTTGTAAAAGAATTATATGAAAAAGGCGAATTAGGGAAAGTACAATTCCTAAAAGCTTCTCATCAACAGGATATGGAAGGTTGGCCTGATTATTGGCCGGGTTTGCCACCCATGCACTATGCGACTCATTGCGTAGGGCCGGTTGCAGGCTTATTACGATTGGAAGCCGAGTATGTGTCTTGCTTTGGTTCTGGACGAATAAGCGAAGATTTGGTTAAAATTCACAATTCTCCGTTTGCGGTAGAATCGGCTCATATTAAGTTTAAAAACAGCGATTTGAGTGCGTATGTCTATCGTTCTCTTTTTGATGTGGCAAGACAATACCGAGAAAGTTTTGAGGTTTACGGCTCAAAAAAATCATTTGAGTGGGCTTTGGTCGAACACGAACCGCACATCATTCATACAGCTAAGAAACCCGAACCAGAGATTCCAGAGAAGGTGGAAACACCAGATTATGCCCATTTATTACCTAAAGAGATTCAGTCTTTCACAGGAAAAGGAGTGTATGATTCGGATGAAAATACACACTTAAGCTTTGCTCAAGGAGGTGGACACGGAGGGTCGCACCCTCATTTGGCTCATGAGTTTTTGACTGCTTTAATGGAAGGCAGAGACCCATTCCCGAATGCAGTACAATCTGCTAATTGGACTTCTGTTGGTATTCTTGCCCATGAATCTGCCATGAAAGGTGGAGAGATTATTTATCTTCCAGATTTCTAAATCGTTCGCAATCTCTAATTTCGTAACCATATATTTCCCTCTTTTAAAGGCAGTTTTTCTGATTTTCAACAAAACAGAGAAATTGCCTCATTTCAAACCTACTGTTAATTAATCAAACAAATGAAAAAAATCTTTGTCATTTTATGCCTGAGTTTGTTGATATTCGATGTTTCGGCTCAACAAGCAAGACGTTTGGAGGTGCTGTTTTTAGGCGATAACGGCCATCACAAACCCATCGAAAGAGTGCCTGCTTTGATGGCAGCTTTAGGTAATAAAGGTATTAATTTTACATATACCGACCAATTAAGCGATATTAATCCTCAAAACTTATCGAAATACGATGCACTGATGATTTATGCCAATTGGGATGAAATTACGCCCGATGCAGAAAAATCTTTGTTAGAATTCGTAGCTTCAGGCAAGGGACTCTTGCCAATTCATTGTGCATCTTACTGTTTTAGAAATTCCCCTGAATATGTAAAAATGGTTGGTGGGCAATTTTGGAGACATACGATGGATACCATTCGGACGAATATTGTGCAACCGAATCACATCATCATGAAAAATGTAGGAGCTATCAAAACGTATGATGAAACCTATTTACACTCGCAATTGCAGGCGGATAATCAGGTATTGATGGTGCGTGAAATCCAAGCCGACCAATTCAAAGACCGCCCTGAAACAAAAACCGAACCTTACACTTGGACTCGCAATTATGGCAAAGGAAGAGTATTTTATACAGCTTATGGGCATGATGAAAATACATGGTCGAATGAAAATTTCCATCAAATGTTGGAGAATGCCATTATCTGGAGTGTCAATGAGGAGGCAAGAAAAGCTCATGAAGCATTAAACCCAAAATCTTTTGAATATCGTTCTGCCAAATTGCCTAATTATGAAAAACGTCAGGGTGAGCAGGTACAGCAATTAGCTCTTAGCCCTGAAGAGTCGATGAAGCATATTCAGATTCCAACGGATTTTCAGTTGAGTTTATTTGCTTCGGAACCCAATGTTCAACACCCTATTGCGATGTCGTGGGATGAAAAAGGCAGGCTTTATGTCTTGATTACGAAAGATTATCCCAACGAACGAAAAGATACGGGTGGAAGTGATTTTATTCTAATCTGTGAGGATACCAATCAAGATGGAAAAGCAGATAAATTTACAAAATTTGCCGATAATTTGAGCATCCCTACGGGTATGGTTTTTGCCAATGGAGGCTTAATCGTTTCGCAAGCTCCGCATATTATCTTTTTGAAAGATACCGACGGCGACGACAAAGCGGATGAAAGAAAAATTTTATTTTCAGGTTTTGGAACGGGTGATACGCACGCTGGTCCGTCGAATTTACATTATGGTTTTGATAATTGGATTTGGGGATGCGTGGGGTATTCTGGATTTGAAGGGAAAGTAGGTGTTGGTCAAGATAGTTTAAAATTTGGACAAGCCTTTTTTAGATTTTTGCCAGATGGTTCGAAATTAGAATGGATGACAAGTACTTCGAATAATACTTGGGGAATGGCATTTAACGAAGCCGGCGATGTTTTTGGCTCAACAGCCAATAATTCTCATGGATGGTACATGGCTATTCCGCATAATAATTTCTTGAACCCAGGTTATAATACCGACAACGGCAGCCGTGGCACAGATACACACAAAGATATGAAGCCTATTACTGCTAAGGTGCGTCAGGTGGATGTTTTTGGAGGGTTTACGGCAGCCGCTGGACATAATTTCTATACGGCAAGGGCGTTCCCGAAAAAATATTGGAATCAAATCGCCTTCGTTGCCGAACCGACTGGACACATATTGCACCAAAATTTGATGGTTAAGAAGGGTACAAATTATGAAGATAAGGAAGCTTTCAACTTGATGGCGGGTGCTGATGAGTGGTTTTCGCCGGTGTTTGCAGAAGTAGGACCTGATGGAGCAGTATGGGTAGCTGACTGGTATAGTTTCATTATTCAACATAATCCTAAACCAGACGGATTTCAAATGGGAGTGGGCAATGCTTACGAAACCGATTTACGTGATTATACTCATGGTAGAATTTATCGTGTCGCTTATAAAAATGCTTCTTCATACAAACCTGTGATTTTAGACAAAAATAATCCAGAGAGTTTGGTTCAGGCTTTGAAAAATGATAATATGTTTTGGCGTAATCATGCTCAAAGATTATTAGTTGAACGTAAAAAAACAGATGTTGTTCCAGCATTACTTGCGTTGGTTAAAGATAATTCGGTGGATGAATTAGGCTTAAATACAGCAGCAATTCATGCTCTCTGGACTCTTAAAGGACTAGGAGAGTTGGATAAAAACGGTACATCTTTGGCGGCAGCAACAAGTGCATTGAAGCATCCTTCTTGGGCGGTACGTAAAAACGCATTGCAAGTATTGCCTCCGACCGAAGCAAGCGTAAATGCTATTTTACAAAATAATCTATTGAATGATAAAAAGCCGTTGGTGGTATTAAACAGCATTTTGGCATTAAATCATGCTCCATTGACATCCGCAGCTGAGAAAGCTATTCTTAGTCGTATGGAATCTGCTTCAGAAAGCAATGACCGTTGGTTGCCTGATGCTTTCGCAACAGCGTTGACGAGTCATCAATCGGTGTTATTGAAAAAATATTTATCTAATCTGACCAAAAAACCTGCTGAAAATATCTCTGTTATCAGAAAATCGGAAGTAGTCGCTCATGTAAATCATGCTTCGCATCAGACAGCTGCTGCTGGCATTGATTTAGTCGTAACCAAGTTGAGAAATGAGCCAACTGCCCCTTTTGTTCGAGAAGGAATGCGTTATTTTGTAGAAGTGACAAACTTCGGTAAAGATTCAGTGAAAAAAGGCCAAGTGGTATCTTTGAAAATAGACATTGCTGGTCAAGGATTAAAATCTACTATTTTCAGCCAAGTACATAAATCAGGCATAGCCCCTGGCGAAACGGTTACGATAAGTAAAAATACGAACGGGCCTTGGTCTGGTGATTTTTGGTATTCAACGGATATTCCAGGAGAATATACATTTTCTATTGCAGTCGATGAAGAGAATAAGATAGCTGAATCGAATGAAAAAAATAATGCGTTGATGCAAAAAATCACATTCCAACAAGCTCAAAAGTTAAGCACTTTTGCCTTAGAGCGTGCGTCAAGAAGTTATTCGTCTGCTTCTTCGGCTGATTCGGTGGTAGCTTTATTGAAATTGTGGGATAAATTACCAACAACCGAAAGAGAAGCTTTATTGAAAGGGCTTTCGTCTGGTTGGAATACTCGCAAGAAAGCAAGTGTTTCGGCAGAAAATCAAAGTTTTTTAGCCTCACTTAGTGCTAAGTTAAGCGATGATAATTTATTGAGAATAAGCAAGTTGATGCAGGCTTGGAATTTGAAAAATGCCCTTTCTGATGCTGAAAAAGATGCCGTTGT
Organism: uncultured Emticicia sp.; assembly: GCA_964444025.1. Classification (GTDB taxonomy): domain Bacteria; phylum Bacteroidota; class Bacteroidia; order Cytophagales; family Spirosomataceae; genus Emticicia. Next base: position 1,568 of record CAYUFZ010000022.1, on the reverse strand, counting down.
GATTCAACTAAAAACAATAACGGAGGCTATGAAATACGATAAAAAAGAATTTACCGTACCTGCGGGCAAAAATATCATTATTGTATTCGAAAATCCTGATGCCATGCAGCATAATTTGGTTATTGGAAAGCAGAAATCAATGCAAATGATTGGAAATGCAGCCGATAAAATGATTACGCAAAAAGATGCTGTGGAGAAAAACTACGTACCAAGTATTCCACAGATTA
>CAYUFZ010000022.1:0-1331 GCA_964444025.1 uncultured Emticicia sp. | reverse complement strand
TTGCAGCTACGCCATTGGTGAATCCGGGAGAAACCTATCGATTGAAGTTTACTGCTCCTACTCAAATCGGAGATTATCCTTATGTATGTACGTTTCCAGGACACTGGAGTATCATGAATGGAATTATGAAAGTAGTGAAATAATTTTTTTAAGCGAAAAAGCCATCTAAGTTTTCGATTTCGATAAATTTAGATGGCTTTTTTGTATATTTACGAGAAATTTTATCGAAAATTCAAGAAACTTAATGCTTTACAGTCATAAACCAAATAATGATAAATTTTAGTCAAACCTTAGTATCCGATGATGAAATTCCTTGGCAACAAGTTGAGGATAAGATTAAACGAAAAATCATGGCATACAGCGAAGATTTAATGCTGGTAAAAGTAGCTTTTGAAAAGGGTGGAGTAGGGGCAACACACCAACATCCGCATCTTCAGATTTCTTATGTGGCAGAAGGCTCATTTGAAGTAACTATTGCGGATAAAACCAAAATACTATACAAAGGAGATGTGTATTTTGTGCCTTCGAATGTCCTTCATGGGGCTATTTGTTTGGAAAAAGGCATATTAATCGATGTATTTAATCCTTTAAGAGAAGATTTTTTGTAAACCTAAACATACTCCCAAATATGTCTTTTTATCCAAAAAAAGACATAAACCAACTAAACTAATGAATGATTCTTTGAATACGTCTTGGAGAAAAACTGCCCTGACGATGTACCAAAAACCCGTAGATTCCAAAATTTTTGGCTCAGTAGAAATTGATGTAACGGATTTGGACAAGTACATTACCGAACAACGAAAAAAAGGAGTAAAAATAACCTTGACACACTTTTTTCTTTTAGCAACTGCGAGGGCAATCAGAGACGAAATCCCCGAGCTAAATACGTTTGTAAAAAGAGGGGATATTTGCCGTTTTGAGAGAATTGATGCGACGGTGAGCGTATTGTTGAAAAACGGAGAAATGGGCTCGGTAAAGGTTCATCATGCTGATAAACTTACTTTAGAAACCTCAGCTGCTTTGTTGAAAGAAGAAATAAACAAAACCTATAAAGGGATTGAGAATGCCACCATGAAAATGAAAGAAAAACTCGCTGCGATTCCGTGGCCTATTCGTGGAATGGTGTATCGTGGCATTAAATACATGACGACAACTCTGGGAATTTCTATTCCTTCTTTAGGTTTATCTGCCAATAATTTTGGGTCATTTATTTTGTCTAATATAGGAAGCTTGGGTTTGGATACTGGTTATCCAGCCTTGATGCCTTCTGCCAATATTTCCATTGTTTTAATCATGGGAGGGGTGAATGAAAAACCTTGGGTACACGAGGG
>CAYUFZ010000021.1:22100-23613 GCA_964444025.1 uncultured Emticicia sp. | reverse complement strand
TGCAAACTTTATTCGATGCGATTAAATATTTGTCTTAACAACAATAATTTAATACGTCTTCAATGAATTACTATATTTTTTTGCTTTTTTTGATACTTTTATAACTTTTTTTTCCGAAAAAAAGTTTGCTAAATTTTTATAGAAATTTTTTATAGGTATCATTCATATCTTAAATGTTTCACAGATTCTCCTGAATTTGCCAATTCATTCAAGGCATCAATACCGATTTGAAGATGTTTTTCCACAAAGGTATTCGTGACTTTTTTATCGCTTTCTTCGGTTTTTACACCGTCGGGAGTCATGGGGTTATCGGATACTAAAAGCAATGCTCCGTGCGGTATGGCATTTACAAATCCTACAATAAAAATAGTGGCAGTTTCCATATCAATAGCCATGGCTCTCAATTCTCGAAGGTATTCTTTGAAAGCTTCATCATGCTCCCAAACTCGTCGGTTGGTCGTATAGACCGTACCTGTCAGGTAGTCCATTTCATGTTTTTTTATCATCGAACTGACAGCCCTTTGTAATCTGAAAGAAGGCAATGCTGGAATCTCTGGACGGGCATAATCGTTGCTTGTTCCTTCGCCCCTGATGGCGGCAATGGGTAGTATCAAGTCTCCTAATTGGGTAGATTTTTTTAATCCTCCTACTTTGCCCAAAAATAAGACGGCTTTGGGCGAAACTGCCGTCAGTAAATCCATAATGGTAGCGGCAACAGCACTCCCCATTCCAAAATTAATGATGGTAATGTTGCCAGCGGATGCGGTTTGCATGGCTCGGTCTTTCCCTTTGATTTCGACATTAAATTGCTTGGCAAACATCTCTACATAATTGCCAAAATTTGTCAAGAGTATATAAGGTCGAAATTCTTCCAAAGGTGTGCCTGTATATCGGGGAAGCCAGTTTTTTACGATTTCTTCTTTTGTTTGCATAGTTTTGTATGTTTAAATTTGTTGTGAAATGTGTGTATTTTGAAAAAGTATATTTGAAAATAAATCCAAATTGGAGCTTAATAGTTCCCATTTGCTTAAATAAATATAGTATGGTTTCTTTAAATCTTCCGTCTTTTGATATCAAAATTGTTCAAATCGATGGAAATTTTCATGTTTTTGATACTTATCGCAAAAAATATTTGTTGCTGACTCCCGAAGAGTGGGTGAGGCAACATTTTATCAATCTTTTGGTCAAACATTATCAATATCCTTCGGGATTGTTGAAAATGGAAGGAGGCTTGACCTACCATCAATTGAAAAAAAGAACCGACATTGTTGTGTTTGATATTCAGGGGAATCCTTTTTTGTTGGTTGAATGTAAAGCGGCAGATGTGCCACTCAATCAGGCGGTTGTGGAGCAGGCTTCACGATACAATAGGGTACTGAAATGCCCCTATGTCGTAGTGACAAATGGCATGAAAACATATTGTTTTAAGGTTGATTTTGAGAACAATGCCATCAATCAATGCCAAGATTTACCGATTTTTCCTAAAAATGAATAAATTTATGAATATTTTTCT
>CAYUFZ010000021.1:21504-22090 GCA_964444025.1 uncultured Emticicia sp. | reverse complement strand
ACGTAGGTATTAATGAAGAATGTTTTGTAATTTTGCAACCTCATTTTTGAGAAAATAAATTTTAACATTTAACACTGTTTTTTTATGTTTCAAAACCAGTATGAGACAGTTTTCATTTTAACTCCCGTTTTGTCTGAAACACAGATAAAGGAAGCTGTCGAAAAATTCAAAAAAACATTAACTGACGGAGGAGCAGAGATTGTTCATGAAGAACATTGGGGACTTCGCAAGTTAGCTTATTCAATTCAGAATAAAAATTCGGGTTATTATCAGTTAATCCAATTCAAAGCAGCTCCTTCTATTGTAGCAACTTTGGAAACGGAGTACAAGCGTGATGAGCGTGTGATGCGTTATTTGACTACTAAATTGGACAAATATGCAGTAGATTATAGCTTACGCCGTAGCAAAGGATTAATCGGTAAGAAAAATGTAGAATCAGCATCTGCAGACCAAGCAGCCGCTTCAACTGAAAACAATGACTAACATGAGAAACAACGCAATGTCACTCGTAAACGATCCTGTGGACAGAAAAGACCAGGCTCGCAAAAAATATTGCCGCTTCAAGAAAGCTGGTATTAAATATGTT
>CAYUFZ010000021.1:18933-21494 GCA_964444025.1 uncultured Emticicia sp. | reverse complement strand
TGTAAATGAGCAATGGAAAATTCTTCCTCGCCGGTTGACAGGGAATAGTCTTAAATTTCAACGTAAAGTTTCTGTTGCTATCAAGCGTGCTAGACATTTAGCTCTATTGCCTTTCGTAGCTGACGGACTTAAATAATTTGAAAATTGAGGCTTATTTTGGGCATTTTGCTCAAATTTTTACTCATTCATCATTAATTTTTTAATTCAATCTGAAATGGACATCATATTAAAAACTGATATCGCCGGTCTTGGATATAAAAATGACTTAGTTTCGGTAAAGCCGGGCTATGGTCGTAATTATCTTATTCCGCAAGGTTTCGCTCAGTTAGCTACTGAGTCGAATCGTAAGATTTTGGCAGAAAATCTAAAACAAGCCGCTCACAAAGCTGAAAAAATCAAAACTGAAGCTCTTAATTTAGCAGAGCAAATCGGAGAAATGGTGATTACAATCGCTATGAAAACTGGTGAAAGTGGTAAAATTTTCGGTCGTGTTACGAATACTCAAGTATCTGATTATTTGAAAGAGAAAGGATTCGACATCGATCGTAAGAAAATTACAATGGAAGACGTTAAATTCGTTGGCGAATATTCTGCTCTTTTAGACTTACACAAAGAAGTAAAGCACAAAGTATCTGTTCAGGTAGTAGCAGAAGCATAATCGTGCCAAAAATAATAAAAAAGACCGCTTGTAAAAGTGGTCTTTTTTTGTTGATATTTTTTCTAACCATTTGAGGCTCATTGCCTCTGAAATCTTTTTTAGTTCAGCGTTCATCGCACCTTGTCATTTATCTATTTCCTAATTGTGTTTGATTATATTCTGTTTTTTGCTATTTATTGAGAAATTTATCTTCCTGCCAATTCGTAGAATTTTGCTGATATTAACGATGGGCGTGTTACAAAAAATCACTAAAATAAAATTATCCCAAACAAGTTAATTGAAAATTGGCCAGAAACATCCCCAGATTCGCTACATTTGCAAAAAAATCGTTTGCATGAAATATATGTCAGAAACTATCATCAAACCTTTAAAAAAATTTATTCTTTCACCACATTTCGGAGATGGGCTAAGAATTACATTTGGGGTGGTACTCCCAAGTCTGATTTCCTCTCATTTTGGACAATTGCAATTAGGAATTTCTATCTCATTAGGTGCTTTGTGCATCAGCATTGTGGATAGTCCTGGTCCTTATTTGCACCGACGAAATGCCATGCTTCTAAGCATTCTTTTGATTGGGATTGTATCTTTGGCTACGAGTTTAGTGAGTCATTCTATGCTACTCCAAACAGCCTTAATACTCTTATTAAGTTTTTTATTATCAATGCTTTATGTTTTTGGGCAAAGGGCTTCATCAATGGGAGTGGCGGGTTTTTTGGTAATGATTATCAGCATTGATGATGTCCGACCAGCAAATGAAATCATTCATTATTCGGGATTGATTATTCTCGGTGGTATTTGGTACACAGCGTTAAGTCTAAGCATTCAACGAATATTTCCGTATCGTTTGGCAAGTTTATCCTTGGCAGAAGCCATTGAAGAAATTGTTCATTTCTTACATTTGAAGGCGAATTTTTATCAAACCGACATTGATAATGAAGAGAATTACCAAAAAGTTTTGGAAAGCCAAATCTTGGTCAATGAAAAATTAGATGTGGTTCGAGAGCAACTCTTCAAAAATCCAAAAATTGTTCAAGAAAACTCACAAGAAGGTAGATTTTTGATTGCGATTTTTGTAGATATGGTTGATTTATTCGAACAAATGATGTCCACCTTTTACAACTACAAACAATTGCACAGACAATTCGACGAAATTGGTATATTGTCCAACTTTGAGCAAATCATTCGTTTGCAAGGGCATGAAATTGAAAAAATAATGTTGGCTCTCAAAGATGGAAAACGCCCAATTATCAGTTCCAATTTATCTTTAAAAATTGACCTACTGAAAAAAGAAGTCCAGCAGCTCAAATCAAACGAACCAGCAAGATTTTCAAATGTAGCCATAGAAGCATTGGAAAATATCAGCATCAATGTCCGCATGATTCATTCAAGAATACACAAAATATTTACTTATTTTGAAGAAAAAGAATTACAAAAATTAAGCAAAAATAATCTCAATACGGCAGCATTTGTGCATCATCAAGTATATAGTTTTGATATTTTTAAGGAGAATATCAATCTAAAATCCGAACATTTCAGGCATTCCCTGCGGGTAAGTGGAATGATGTTGGTTGGTTTTTTTATTGCCCAAATAAGTGGTTTTTTACATAGTAATTGGATATTATTGACCATCATGGTTGTTCTGAAACCCGCTTATAGTTTGAGCAAAGAACGAAATATGGACCGACTCAAGGGGACGATTTTGGGGGCATTGATGGGAATGATTATTTTGAATTATATCAGCGATAGTCAGGTGTTGTTTGGGATATTGCTTTTTTGTATGCTCGGCACTTATACTTTTCAGCGAAAAACATATTTTGTGAGTGTCCTCTTTATGACACCTTTTATTTTGATTTTGTTTGAGTTTTTGGGGATGGGGAGCAAAGCCCTTTTAATCGAGCGTATC
>CAYUFZ010000021.1:15928-18923 GCA_964444025.1 uncultured Emticicia sp. | reverse complement strand
TATGATACCCTCATTGGCGGAGCGTTGGCATTTGTCGGAAGTTATCTTTTATTGCCTCATTGGGAACATACAAAACTCAAAAGAGCATTAATTGAATTATTAGAAGCAAATATGGCTTATTATCAGCAAGTTTCGCTTTTGTACTTTGGGCAAAAATACGAGCGAACCCCCTATAAAATTGTCAGAAAAGAAGTCTTTGTACGAAGTGCCAATTTCAATGCAGGTTTTCAACGAATGTTGTCCGAACCCAAAAGCCAACAAAAAAACAGCAAAGAATTTCAAAAATTATCTGTACTCAATCATTTATTCTCTTCGTATGTAGCCACTTTGGCACTGATAGCCAAAGAAAATCCACACCAAGAATTTATGGCAAGCCCTCCCAAACAAATTTCGGAAAATATTCTTTCCATGATGAATGATTCTATAAAAATTTTGGAAAAATCGATGCCTCCATCTTTCTCCAATCCCAAAATTATCAGTATCGAGCAAGTAATTGGTAATCAGTCGATTATAGAAGGGCAATGGATGAATTTAGAAAAAGTGGCATTTGATATGCTCAAAATTGTTGAAAAAATGGCATTGGACTAATCTTCTGCAAAAGGCATTCCGATATCGGACAAAATCGAACGAAACTCCTCTTGTAATGGAGCTTGAATAAGCATGGCTTTGTGTGTAAATGGGTGAATAAACGCTATTTCTTTGGCATGCAACAACATGGTATTGAGTCCAAACCTTTGTTCGAACATTTTGTTGTGTTTGCACTCCCCATAAGTTTTATCTCCAATCAAATAATGCCTTAATTGAGCAAAATGTCGCCGAATTTGGTGCATTCTTCCCGTTTCTGGAATGACTTCCGCCAAAGAATACCTCGAAGTAGGGTAGCGGCTCACGGCAATCTCAAGTTCGACTTGGGCAATACATTTAAAATGTGTCACAGCCTCCTGCAAAGTACCATTTTCTTTCGCTAAAGGTCGGTCGGTCATGCCATTTTCTGGTAGAAATCCCCTCACCAATGCCCAATATTTTTTATGCACTTGTTGGGATTCAAATTGCTTTTTCATGGCTTTATCAGCATCTTGAGATAAGGCAAATATCAAAATACCAGAAGTTTTTCGGTCGATACGATGACAAGGACTGACCCAACAGCCTAACTGATTTCGTAACAATTGCAAAGCAAAAATACTTTCTTCCGCCGCTATTGGCGAACGATGCACCAATAAATTATGTGGTTTGTTGATAATAACAAAATACTCGTCTTGGTATAAAATCGGTAATAAAACAGACATTTCAGAATAGTTGAAATAGATAAATTGGAAAAAGACAATTATTTTTCGGCAATCTTAGCTATATTTATTCTTCGATAAAATCCAATGATTTATCGAAAGTCTCCTCTAAATTTGTCAAAGCCCAAAAAGAAACTCCCAATGAAAATACCCCCGACAAAATGCCACTTGCCAAAATACCCACCCAAGGAATGAGAGAAGTAAATAAGATTGTTTGGGGAATCAGAGAGCCACGAATCAAGTTTAATGAAGACGTAGTCACTGTCGAGCGAATATTGGTTCCGAATTGCTCCGCAGCTAAGGTCAATAACACAATCGTATAGCCCGCAGCAAGTCCTAAACCAAAGAAAAACGAATAATATAAAGTGACCGAATTTTTTCCGAAAATAAAAAATAAAGCCAAAAAGATGCCAAATGAAAATAGATATAATAAAATAGCTTTTTTACGACTTTTGAAAAATTGACTGACCACCCCACAGCTGATATCCCCAAAGGTAAAACCCAAAAAATACATCGTAAACACCACACTGACCGAAGGAATTTCCGACATATTCATTGATTTGGCAATTTCTGGAGTAAAAGTCATGATAATTCCATTGATATACCAAGCCGGAAAGCCCAACAAAAATATGCTGATGTATTTCTTTAGTTTGGTAGGATTTTTGAAAATCAGTTTTAAATCGCCACGTACACTCGTTTCTGCTTTTATTTTTTCATACATACCTGATTCCAAAACCCCTAACCGCAACACAAGCAAAGCAAAACCTATCACTCCTCCAATGATATAGGTCGATTCCCACGAATATTTTCCCCCGATATAAGCTCCCATGATAGCTCCCAACATCCCGAAAGAGCCAATAATAGATGGGCCTATCCCTCTCCATTTTTGAGGCATTTGTTCGCTTACCAAAGTAATCCCTGCCCCTAATTCGCCTGCCAAGCCCAATCCCGCCAAAAACCGTAAAGCCAGATAAAGTTCAAAATTATGAATAAATCCATTTGCAAAAGTTGCCACGGAATACAAAACAATAGAGCCAAACAAAACAGACAACCGCCCTTTTTTATCCCCAATGATTCCCCAAATAAACCCACCAATCAGCATGCCAGCCATCTGCACATTCAATAACATAACCCCTTTAGACATCAGCTCACTCTCTGGCACACCGCAAGCCAAAAGGCTTTTGGTACGTACCACACTCACAATGATGATATCGTACAAATCCACAAAAAAACCTAATGCAGAAGCAACAATTGCCAAAATAATGTTTCGGTTGGATAACATTTGAGTAATATTTATGATAAAAATATTTTTATTTTGAAATATTATTCTTCAAACAAAGAATAAGTCGAAATGTAATATGTTTTTTTACAAATATAAGTAAAATCAGGTAAGAAAAAATTGAATATGAATCTAACACTAAAAAAAGAAGCACTCAAAGCATTAGAAAATACTCAAATTGGTGATATTCAGACATTTTTATTGCAACAAACAGGTAAAATTGAAGCAAATTTATTGACAGAAATCGCCAATCAGTGGACTGCAAAAAACAAAGCAAAACATAAAATCCCAAGTTGGTACGAGCAGCAAAATATTATTTTTCCTCCGCCACTATCTGTTGAGCAAGCGTCTTCGGAGAAAACAGCCGCCCTCAAAGCCGAAATTTTTCAGCAATATTTTGTATATATTATTAAATCTGTTATTAAACCTAAAT
>CAYUFZ010000021.1:4594-15918 GCA_964444025.1 uncultured Emticicia sp. | reverse complement strand
ATTGTACAAGCATCTGCGACCTCACTGGAGGCATGGGTCTTGACACTTGGGCATTGTCTAAAATGGCAAAGGAAATGATTTATATCGAAAAAAATGCAATATTGGTAGCCATTGCTTCATACAATTTCGAGCAATTGGAAGCCAAGAATATCCAATGTATTCATCAAGAAGCACAGATATACCTCGAAAATCCGATAAAAAAGCAAAGTTTTTATCTTGACCCCCATCGCAGAGACCAATCGAATCATAAGGTTTTCAGAATAGAAGATTGTGAGCCAAATTTATTGCAAATCAAAAAGTTTATCAAAAATTTCATGGTTAAATTTTCTCCTATGCTTGATATTCACTTGGCATTGGAGCAATTGGAAAATGTCGTTGCGGTGTATGTTATTTCACTCGAAAATGAAGTCAAAGAATTGCTTTTTCTTTGTTCGGAAAAGCCCACACCGCTCATGTTCACTTGTATCAATTTATTAAATGATGGACATCGACAAACATTCCGCTTCAATCCAATAGACGAAATGAATCTTAACATTCCATTTGCCAAACCCCAACGGTATCTTTACGAAGCCAATGCGTCCATCATGAAAGCAGGAGGATTCAAATCAGTTGCCGAACAATATTCTTTAAAAAAGCTTGCCCCAAACAGCCATCTTTATACTTCTGAGGCATGGGTTCGAGATTTTCCAGGAAGAAGTTTTGAATGTTTGGCAGCGACCAAATTAGATAAAAAAGAACTGCAAAAATACCTGCCCGAAGGGAAAGCCAATATTTCAACCAGAAATTTCCCTTTAAGTCCAGAAGAAATTAAGAAAAAAACCGGATTGAAAGATGGAGGTAACTATTATTTGTTTGCTACGGAAGATTACGAAAAGCAAAAAATTATTCTTATCTGTTCTAAACTTTAATTATTATTTTTGTAAAAATATCAAACAATTACCCAAAATGAACAAATATATCTTTATTTACTTTTTATTGGCTTTCGCACAAGTTTCTGTTGGGCAGACGATTTTCTCAGGAACAGAAACTTTTGAAAACTCAACCCATGTTGGGTTTTATATTAGTATTCAATCGGAAAAGAAATTTATCGATGAAGAATGGAAAACCTATCTCTCCAAATTTGGTTCTGTGAAACAAGAAGATGATAATTTTATTATAAAAAATGCTTTATTTGAGCAAATTTCAAGAAAAAGCATGTCGCTTTACTCGAAAATAAGTCTAATACAGAAATACCAATCCAAATTATTTGTTTCGATTGATTCCTTGAATAGCTCCGAAAAAAATCGAGTATTTATCGAAAAAATGCTCAAAGACTATTATCAATATTCGCTCAGAAACGAAGAGCAACGATTCATTGAAAATGAATTAGCCACTGCCAAAAACCAATTAGAAGAATTGGAAAGAAAGCTTGCGAAGAATCAGAAAAAATTCAAGAGGGCAATCAAAAATGATGAAAAACTAAGTAAAAACATCGACCAAGCTCAAGAAAAAATCCAAAACATCGAAGAAAAAAATCTATCCAAAGACATCGCAAATTCATACGCTTTTCAAGAAAGCAAAAAAGAAACTTCGAGCGATGAAGCAACATTAGAAAAAAACAAAAAAAAACTCAAGCAATCGATTACACGAAAAACCGAAAATTCCAACAAAAAAGAGCAACTTTTAGAAGATGAAGCGAAGCTTCAGCAGATGATAACAGAAGCAGAACGAAAGCTAGCAGAAGTTCAAAAAAATGTCAGTCAATTTAAGACAAAGCAAATTTAAAAACATCCCCGCTAGCCCATTGATGGTTAAACGAAGTAGATAATTAGAAATATTTTAATGATTTATGGTACAATTATCATGGATTTGTAGGGGACGCTTTCAAAAGTTAGTTTTTTTTATACTTTTGTAAACGAACAACTTGCCAAGAACTTAGCTCTCCACACAATTGCGAAAATTTAATTTATAATGTCCATTTTAGAAGACATTTATCATAAACGAAAGAAAATACTGAAAATTAACCATGACTGAAATACAAGAAAAAGTACGCCTAAACCAAAGAAAGGACAATAAAGGTTGGAAAAAATGGGGACCCTATCTTTCCGAAAGACAATGGGGAACAGTCAGAGAAGATTATAGTGTCTATGGAAACACCTGGGATTATGTGTCCCATGACATGGCACGTTCGAGAGCCTATCGTTGGGGAGAAGATGGCATTGGAGGTATTTCCGACAACAAACAGCATATCTGTTTTGCCTTGGCATTTTGGAATCACCAAGATAATATTCTGAAAGAAAGGTTATTTGGTTTGGCAGGTTCGGAAGGTAATCATGGAGAAGACGTAAAGGAGTTGTATTATTATTTGGATAGTACCCCGACGCACTCTTACATGAAAATGCTTTATAAATACCCACAAAGCAAATTCCCCTATGCCCAATTGGTGGAAGAAAATCAAAAACGTACCCGTGCAGATGATGAATTTGAAATAGAACAAACAGGCGTTTTTGACAGCAACGAGTATTTTGATATTTTCATAGAATATGCCAAAGCAGATGAAAATGATATTTTAATAAAAATTACAGCACACAACCGCCATATCAAAGCTGCCAAATTGACTCTTTTGCCTACTTTATGGTTCAGAAACACGTGGAGTTGGGGCTACGAAGCATATAATAAAGTTCCGATGCTTACGGGGATTGCCAATAATTTGATTGAGGTCAATCATGCTTTGTTGGGAAAATATAAATTATATATCGACGGGGCAGATGAACTGTTGTTTTGTGAAAACGAAACCAACATGGAACGGGTGTTCGGACGACCGAATACAAGTATGTATGTCAAAGACGGTATCGGAAACTATATCATTGAAGGAGATACCAATGCAGTGAATCCAAATAAAATAGGAACAAAAGCCTCCGCAAAATTCGAAAAAACCATCGAAGGGGAAGATTCTGTGACAATAAAATTGAGATTCAGCCAAAAGACCAATCATCATGCTTTTGAAGATTTTGATACAATTTTTGAAACACGACAACACGAAGCCGATGAGTTTTATGGATTTATTCAAAAAGATGTTCCTTCAAATGACCTAAAAAACATTCAGCGTCAGGCATTTGCAGGGATGATGTGGAATAAACAATTTTATTATTATAACATCAACGAATGGCTGAATGGAGACCCTAAAATGCCTTTTGAATTTAGGGGTCGGGCATTTCCGAGAAATAATACTTGGAAACATGCCTATATGGCAAATATTCTCTCAATGCCCGACAAATGGGAATATCCGTGGTTTGCGGCATGGGATTTGGCATTTCATACCTCTACCATTGCCCGAATAGACCCTGATTTTGCCAAAAGGCAGCTGGCAGTGATTTTGAGGGAATATTATATGCACCCCAATGGACAAATACCGGCGTATGAGTGGAATTTTTCTGATGTAAACCCTCCCGTACATGCTTGGGCTACTTGGAAAGTATATGAAATTGATAAAAAAAGTAATGGAAAGGGGGATTTAGCCTTCCTAGAAAAAATCTTTCATAAACTACTCATCAATTTTACGTGGTGGGTCAATCAGAAAGATGAAGAGGGAAATAATATCTTTGGAGGAGGATTTTTGGGATTGGATAATATTGGGGTATTTGATAGAAATGCACAAATTCCGGGAGTGAAGCTCGAACAAGCCGATGCAACAGGCTGGATGGCTATGTACACGCTGAATATGCTCCGAATTGCTTGTGAAATTAGTTTGGAAAAGCCTGTGTATCAAGACATGGCATCCAAATTTTTCGAACATTTTCTTCACATTGCCGCTGCTATCAATAGGCCAATCAAAGGAAATGATTTGGGATTATGGGATGAAGCTGACCAATTTTATTACGACAAATTACAAGCTCCAAATGGTGAAACGATTTTTATGAAAATTCGTTCGTATGTTGGGTTGATTCCTTTGTTTGCGGTAGAAATAATCAATGACGAAATGCTTTCAAAATTGCCTGACTTCAAACGCCGTTTGGAGTGGGTACTCAACAATAGACCTGATTTGGCGGCCTTGATTTCGAGATGGAATGAGCCTGGCAAAGGAGAAACCCATTTGCTATCTTTGTTGAGAGGGCATCGAATGAAAATGGTGGTGAAGCGAATGTTTGATGAAGCGGAATTTTTATCCGATTATGGTATCCGTTCATTGTCCAAATCACACAAAGATAACCCTTATCAGTTCAATCTGCATGGAGAAAATTTGAGCGTCAAATACACCCCTGCGGAGTCGGATTTGAGTATTATGGGTGGAAATTCCAACTGGAGAGGCCCAATATGGTTTCCGATAAATTTCTTATTAATCGACTCTCTATTAAAGTTTTATGGCTATTATGGCGATGATTTTGAGGTAGAATATCCGACAAATTCTGGCAATATTATGTCTATCAAAGAAGCGGCTCTCAAAGTTGCTGAAAGATTGGTGGGTATTTTTGTTCAAAATAAAGAAAACAAAAGAGCCAATTTTGGAGACATTGATTTATTCAGCAAAGACCAACATTTTAAAGACTTACATTTGTTTTACGAGTATTTCAATGGCGACACAGGCAAAGGATTGGGTGCATCGCATCAATGTGGTTGGACTGGCTTAGTGGCAGACTTGATTGGATATATTTCTCATAAAGATGATTCTGAGATTATCTAAAACATATCGAAAGGGGGGGAGCATCCCCCTTTTATTTAATATTCTCGACAAAAAACCAAGGTTTTTCCCAATAAATAAATTCCCCAATACGCCCGTACATAAAGGGTTTTGGATTGCTCTATGCTTACCTCAATTTTATATGTTTTTCCGTCGTTTGGGTCATATAAGGTTCCATTTTTCCATACATTTGACTTGGCATCATATTTCAGATTCTCGACCACTACCAAACCCAGCCAATTTCTGTTGCGTAATTTTGGGTTTGGATTCTGTATATCTTGATAATCTGTCATTACTTTTCCCTTGACTTCACAAACGAACCATGCCATTTTGCCAAAATATTTGCCATTTTTAGAAAACATCTCGATTTTTAAATCATTTTTTTCAGAAACCCAAGTTCCGATAATATCATTTCCTTGGGCATTCAAAGAGCTATTTCTGAATAAACAAAGCATGAAAAAAATGGCAAGCCATCTATACTTACATTCCATAAAAGTCAATTTGAATATCATTTCATCTATTTTTTTAGAACATATCCCATACCCACCACGGTATGAATCAGCTTTAAATCATGGTCTTTATCGACTTTTTTTCTTAAAAAATTAATATACGTATCGATGGTATTACTGGCAGGGTCTAAATCCGAATCCCAAACTTTCTCGGCAATATCCAAGCGAGAAACAACATGATTGCGATTAATCATCAGATATTCAAGGAGTGTATATTCTTTGGCAGTCAGATTCAATACTTGGTTGTTTCTTGAAAATACACGAGCATTCAAATCCAATTCCAAATCAGCTACTTGAATGATATTTTTTTTCACTTGTTTTTGAACCAATGCACTACGTCTGTGAAGGGCATTCAGACGCATCAACAACTCTTGAAATTGAAAAGGTTTCACCAAAAAATCATCGATACCCGCCCCAAAACCCAATGCCTTGTCGTTGATTGTTCCCATGGCTGTTAGCATTAATATCGGAATATCCAAATGCTCCATTCTTATTTTTTGAGTCAAATCATAGCCATTCAATTTGGGCAAATTTACATCCATAATGACCACATCATACGTATTTTCGAAAATCATTTTCAGACCGACCTCCCCATCTTTTGCAATTTCGGTTTGATGCGAACATTCCTCCAATCCCTTTTTTATAAATTCGGCCAACCTAAACTCATCCTCGACTAATAATATTTTCATAATTAATCCATTTTCATAGGTAATTCAATTCTAAACACAGAGCCTTCATTTTCAACAGATTGCACCGAAATATTTCCCGAATGAATCTCTAGTATTCGTTTACTCAAAGGCAAACCGACCCCATGCCCCGAAACATCTTTGGTCTTTTCGTTTCGATAAAAAGCCTCAAAAATATGCTCCAATTCAGAAGCAGACATGCCAACCCCTTCGTCAATAAATTCGAGAATGATAAAATTTCTTTCAAAAAATATTTTAACAGACACTTTCTTATTATCACTATATTTACAGGCATTTTCCATTAAATTTCGAAAAACAAGAATCAATAATTCAGCATTTCCGAATACTATCATTGCCTCATCATTTTCAGGAATTTCGTCAAATTCGATATTAATATGATAATCATTTTTATTTTGCTTCACCATATCAGATGCCGCCCACAAAAGTTCATCTACCCGAACATCATTAAAAGGCACCGATTGTGCATCGGCATTCATCCTTGCCAATTCGAGTAAACTATTAACCAGACTAATCATGCTATTGATGTCATACTGAAAATTTTCAACCGTTTGTTTATATTCATTTACGGTTCTTTCTTTCATCAAGGTTACTTGGGCATTTCCCAATAAAATCGACAGAGGTGTTCGCAGTTCGTGCGTCACATAAGAAACAAAATTCCTTTGCTGTGTATAAGATTCATCCAATCTGTCCAATAAATCATTAAAGGTATGAGCCATTTGCCCGATTTCATTGTCAAGAATTGATTCTGGAATACGTTGCTGAAGGTTTTTGCTCGATATTCGCTTCATTCTTTTGGCAATTTTTCCGATGGGTTTTAAATCTTTTCTGATATAATATCGGGTTGTCAGGGTAATGACAGAAATAAGTAAAGCAGAGCTTATGATTAATATAAGTAATAAATTCCGTTGTTTATTGAATCCAGAGAGGTCATATCCTGCCGCTTCGATAATAAAAAAACTTTTAAATTTATTATTATTACTAACAAAAATAGTTCGTTCATAGCCATCTTTCTTAAATTCAATTTCGTGCTTAAACACCTCCCTTCGCCTATATTCAGTTAAGTGTGGAATAGCATTTTTCGATTTATAGACTACTTTTCCCTTCCTATCATAAATCACATACTGCTCTTGGGTATAAATATTTTCTTTTAGGCCATCGAGTGTCAGTAATAAATTTGGCGAAATATTTTCATTTACAATCATTTTTTCGATTGTAATTCCATTATTTCTCAGATACAGATAAAATTCATTTTCACGAAAATTGCTGTAAAACAAATAAATGTTTGATGAAAAAATAATCAAAGAAACACTTAAAATAAGCGGGATTCGAATCGTTTGTTTATCAACTATTTTCATAATGAATATTGGACTTTTGTCAGCCTTTCATCATGTATCCTCTTCCGATAACCGTATGAATCAGCCTGACAGAGAAACCGTAGTCTATTTTTTTTCTTAAAAAATTAACATAAACATCGATTGTATTCGTACCTGTATCAAAATTCAGATTCCAGACATTCTCTGCAATTTCTGTACGAGTCACAACCTTCCCTTGGTTTTTCATAAAAAACTCAAGCAAAGTAAACTCCCTAGAGGTTAGATTTATATTTTTTCCATCTCTTCGGGCGATTTTTTCATTCACAAAAATATTGCGTTTCAGCTCAATTTCTTTGTTTGAACGCCTAAACAAAGCATGAAGCCGAGCGATTAGCTCTAAAAAGTCAAAAGGCTTAACCAAATAATCATCTGCTCCAGCACCGAATCCCGTTAATTTATCTTGGGTAGTACCCATTGCTGTCAAAATTAATACTGGTGTTTTGATTTGTTCCTCTCTTGCCAATTGTGTAAGCTCGATGCCACTGATTTTTGGTAAGTTTACATCAAAAATCATCAAATCATACGAATGACTCATCATCAAATTTTTACCAATTTGGCCATCATAGGCCACATCGACCAAAAAACCATTTTCTTCGAGTCCTTTTTTGGTAAATTCCGCCAACCTTGGCTCATCTTCTACCAGCAAAACCTTTAAATTAGACATTTTGTTAATATTTTAATTTAGATTTAGCGTAAAATTGCATGCGGAAGTAAAGTTTGACTTTAAATTTATATTAAAATTCAATTAAAAAATTAAATTTTCTCCCACAGCCAATCCACTTGCAAGATTTTGACCCAAACGATGCTCATTTCGTTGGAAAGCTCAGTGTTGGAGTGGGTGTTTTTTTGTCATTCCGATAGTCTGATAGTGAATTATCTTTGAATTTAATAGATTGTATGCTTGATTGAGTGAAAGCAATTAGGGTAAAAGATTTGAACGCTTCCAGAAACCTAAACTTTTTCTAAAAACGTTCAAATATATCTATAAATTCCTATGTTGATTAAAAAAAATCAAAAATTATACGCCAAAGCAAAGCCTAAACCACGAAAATTAAAATACGATAAACGCCGAACATTATCGATGGTTACGCCTTTAGCATTTACTTCGAGAGAAAGATAATTTTCGTTGATTTTGAAAGTATCTAATATCTGTTTCCTTAAGTTTTGTCTAAAATTTTCATCAAAAATACCCAAATTTTGAATAGACTCCCCATGGACTGTTGCATGACCAACATGTAATCCAATCCAATAACAATCAAGGCTAAATCTTTTGGAGAGCTTAAATTGATTGCCAAGCATCAATCCATAAGAAGATGTTTTTAGCTTGGTGTCCACCGGTAATTGTAGTCGGAAAGGTAAATTATTATAATTCACGTCCAAAAAAACTGGTACATCGGCTCTCAAATGATTATATCTACCAAAAAAAGCCAAATATGGCCCATAAGGTGCAGGCTTATTTCCTAAATAAATCCTTATTTCGGGAGTTAATCGCAATTGAGAATATTTCGCTTCTTGTTTTTTTACATTCTCGAAACTGATATAATCCACTCGTTCATCAGCAATGTCGATGTATTTTTCAACAGTTTTGGCGAAAGGAACTTTCATTTTTGGACGAAAAGAAGTGCCAAAATTTATCGAAAATCTTTTGGCAAGCACTCTTTCAATTTGTATTGTTCCGAGACCTACCGTAAAATTGGAAACATTTACTTTGAGCAAGGTATTGTTTTGTTGCTGAGCCTGAGTCTGAAAGACAAATAGCCCACATAGAGCAATACTTGCCAACTTTTTAAAAATCATTTTAATTGGATGAATTTTTTGATAATAGAAATAGAATTAATGAGTTCCCTTTGTCCTTTCAAATAATTAAAATTAAGAAAATACGTGAAATTTCGTGCAATATACTCAAAAAATCATTAAAAACCGTTTGAAAAAATTGAAGTTTTATCAACTATCCGAGAACAAGGTGATTGAAAGCCAAACAATAAACCTAAAAAAGCATTGAATGTCCGTCCTTGATTTTTCTTTTGTGTAGAAATATTGGACGGACTTTCTTTTATCTCTATTCTTGGTCTTACAAGAATAGAGATAATACTTATTTAGATTTCCAAAAATGCCTTAAATCCAATGTATTCGGATATTCAGGGTTAATTAATTCGAGAGGTGTATCTACTTTCAAATCTATTTTATTTTCGGCAACAAATCGAGAAACGCCCGAACTTACAAAAATAGGCTGTGTAGCAGATTCGATTGTTGCGGAAGGAGTATGTCCAAAATCCCAAAAACGACTAATTTTTCTCGATTCCGCCTCATAGCTATTGATGGGATAAGTATCAAAACTTCTACCGCCTGGATGAGAAACAAAATAAGTACAGCCACCAATGACTTTATTATTCCAAGTATCAACAATATCAAAGACCAACGGAGCATCCACTCCTATGGTCGGATGTAAAGCCGAAGGAGGATTCCAAGCTTTGTAACGAATACCAGCCACAAACTCCCCTTTAATTCCAGTACTACGCAAAGGAACACGGCAGCCTTTGCACAACAAAATATGTCTTTCTGGCACAAAACCCGATACTTTTACTTGCAATCTTTCTAAAGAGGAATCAACAAAACGGGCTGTTCCGGCATTCGACAATTCTTCACCCAGCACATGCCAAGGTTCGATTCCCAATCGTAAATCCAATTGAATGTTGTCGATGGTTACTCCGCCATAATGAGGAAATCTAAATTCCAAAAAAGAATCAAACCACGAAATATCAAATTCATAACCAGCCTCCTTCAAATCGTTGACAATATCCACCATATCTAAATAGACAAAATGCGGCAACAAAAACTTATCGTGTAGTTCAGTTCCCCAACGAACCAATTTTTTTTGATAAGGTTTTTTCCAGAATTTAGCCACCAAAGCCCTTACAAGCAATGTTTGCACCAAATTCATGTGTTTGTGAGGGGGCATATCAAACGCCCTCAGCTCGAGAATCCCTAGCCTGCCCGAAGAAGAATCGGGCGAAAATAACTTATCAATACAAAATTCTGTCCGATGCGTATTTCCTGTAATATCAACCAATAAATTTCTGAAGATTCGGTCAATCATCCAAAAAGGTATTTCTTCTCCCTCTGGAATTTGTCCAAAAGCTATTTCCATTTCGTACAAACGTTCGTCTCTTCCCTCATCAATTCGAGGAGCTTGACTGGTTGGACCGATGAATGGCCCTGCAAATAGATAGCTCAGTGCTGGGTGATGTTGCCAATAAGTAATTAGGCTTCGTAACAAATCCGGACGACGCAACAAAGGACTATCCTCGGGTTTTTCCGCCCCTAATGTCACATGGTTGCCGCCCCCCGTTCCGGTATGTCTGCCATCGACCATAAACTTTTCAGTACCTAAACGAGCCAAAAATGCCTCTTCGTATAGAGCAGATGTATTTTGTACGATTTCTGTCCAAGAACGTGCTGGTTGAATATTCACCTCAATCACACCTGGGTCAGGCGTAACCATTAGTTTTTCGATTCTATAATCTGACTTCGGCACATATCCTTCTATTCGTACAGGCATTTGAAGCTTCTCGGCGGTATGTTCAATAGAAGCCAACAAGTCCAAATAATGTTCCCAATAATCGACTGGAGGTAAAAATACATAAATAATCCCCTCACGTTCTTCTACACACAAAGCCATTGAAAAAGTACTCATCTCCAATAAATTAGATTTATTTTCGGTTTGTTTCGTGCTTGTTTTGGGCAATTCATAATCTTTCTCGAGACTTTGATGTCTTTTTTCGATTGAATCATGTATGTTTGCCAGAGGCGGCAATTCCTCAAAAGGACTACGTTCAACAGGTTGTTCACGTCTATTTTTTGAAACCTTAGGCAATGATTCCAAAGGCAAACGCAATCCAATCGGAGAATTTCCAGGGATTAAAAAACAGTTTGTACGTCGAAATTCCCATACACAACTTATCCAAGTAGCACTTTCATATTGCCATTTTAGGGGTAAAACAAAACCCGCAGGATTGTTCAACCCTTTGTCTAATATTTTTGCCAAAGTTCATCTTTGAATAGAATCTTTTAAATCAAC
>CAYUFZ010000021.1:442-4584 GCA_964444025.1 uncultured Emticicia sp. | reverse complement strand
ATTAATTGGAAGTTTCCCTTCTTCCAAAGCCCAATAAATTGGGTCTTCGTAAGCAGGACACAAATTGTCGGGTTCAATACCCAAAACTTTAGTCAATGCTATCGAAAATTGTTCTGCATCGTGGAAAGTATAATGATTTTGTCCTTCTTTTGCGATTAGAGCATCATTTTTCCAAATAGGTAACCCATCTTTTCTCCAATAAAGTCCATATTGCCAGCGGGGGAATAGTTCGCCTGGATACCATTTTCCCTGTCCAAAATGCAAGATTCCTCCATGGGCAAAACGATTTTTAAGCCGCAGAGCCAAATCATAAGCCAATTTTCTTTTCAAAGGGCCATCTGCTGCCGAATTCCATTCGGGAGATTCAAAATCGTCTATTGACACAAACGTAGGCTCGCCACCCATCGTCAAACGTACATCACCATCAATCAAATCTTTTTCCACTATTTCTCCCACCTCCATCACTTTCGTCCACTGCATTTCAGTATATGGTTTGGTGACACGAGGGTTTTCGTGAATTCTGAATACTTTATTTTCAAATTCAAAACTGACTTGACAAACATCTGTTGCACCCGTTACTGGAGCTGCACTCGCAAAATCAGGAGTACAACAAAGAGGAATATGCCCTTCTCCCGCAAACAACGCCGAAGTAGGGTCTAAACCTATCCATCCCGCACCTGGCACATATACTTCTACCCAAGCATGCAAATCTGTAAAATCTTCTTCAGGACCAGAAGGCCCATCGAGCGATTTTACGTCAGGTTTTAACTGAACGATATATCCAGACACAAAACGAGCAGCCAATCCAAAACTTCGTAAAACTTGTACCAACAGCCAAGCAAAATCCCTACACGAGCCACTTTTGAGAGCCAATGTTTCTTCACAGGTCTGTACGCCTGCCTCCATTCGGATATTATAACGAAGAGCTTGAAAGACTTTTTGATTCAAATACACCAAAAAATCAACCGTATTGATGTCTTTTTGTACCGAAAGCGTATTAATAAATTGTTGGGTTAAAACGCCAATATCTTTGGTTTCGAGATAAGGAGATAACTCTTTTTTTAGATTTTCATCATAGAAAAAAGGAAATTTTTCGGCATAATCCTCCACAAAGAAATCAAAAGGATTAATGACCTGCAACTTAGCAATTACCTCCACTTCGATTCGAAGCTCAGTTGTTTTTTCGGGAAATACAACCCTCGCTTGATAATTTCCGAATGGGTCTTGTTGCCAATTGATAAAATGATTTTGCGGAAAAATCTTCAAAGAATAACCCTCAATCTGAGTTCTTGAATGAGCCGCAGGTCGTAACCTGAAAATATGAGGCGAAAGACTGACAATCCTATCAAATTTGTAGGCTGTCTTATGGGAAATGGCAACTTTGATAGACATGGGTTTATGGGCTTTTTTTATCAATTTTGTAAATATTAGTAAAAAAATCAGCTAAAAAAACTCCCAAACAAGCAAAATGCCAAAAAACCTTGAATATTACTATTATTGACTATTTAAGTACAAGAAATAAACATAAACAATTGATATACAATAGTCTTTCCAATGGATGTTACTTTAGAAACATGCCATGAAAAGACTATTTTTCATTAATTGGCAAGAGCTTTCTCTACCGATGCCTTCATTTTAGACAAACCTATTTTGGCAACTTCCAAAGCATCCATCTTCCAGTAACTTTCATTAAATAATTCGAGTGAAAGCACTATCGGAGAATTTTTTTGGTGTAAAATTTTAAATATTTTATCCAAAGGTGCCACACCATCTCCCGGAAAAACACGGTAGCTATCGTTGATTTTTTCTCGACTAATATCCGCAGGATAATCATTCACATGAAACATCTCCATGGCTGCTCCATTCAATAATTTAAGACCCTCCGTCTGCGAGCCTCCTTTGAATAAATGATACACGTCTGTCAGTACCACTGCTTTGGGATGCCCACTTTCAGCGGCAACCAATAGAGCCTCACCCAATAGATTCAAATTGGCAGAAAATCCCCACATTTCTAATTGAGGCAATACGCCATTTTCATCACCCAATTCGAGCATTTTTCTATACCTTGCTGCCGCCAACTTCAAATCAATTCCTGGTACGTTAGTTGCCCCAAATGGGGGAGCAGCAATGCGTTTACACCCGATTTCTGCCAACATTCCCATCTCTCTTTTGGTTTGCTCAAGAGCCTTTGCCCTCTGATTTGGGTCATCTACTATCCAAGTCGCAAAACCAATCGCATCTTCAATCACAATCCCTAAATCCTGGGCTTTTTGTCTGGCATCTTTCAATTTTCCGCCTTTTGACACAAAATTTTCTAAGGTATTGACCCAAATTTCTATGCCATCATAGCCCGCCTTGGCAGCCAATTCGATTTCTGCCATCAATCCTAAGTTTTGCTTACGTATGGTACTTGTATTGAGGCAAAAAGAAAATTGATGTTTGCTTGAAAGAGGCATCGCACTGCCTTTTTCCAAGCCCAATGCCATACCCGCAACCCCTGTTAAGGATGTTTTTAACAAATTTCTCCGAGAAACACTCATTTTTTGAATAAATTAAGGTTGAATAATTAAATACCTTTTACTTTCATTTTCAAAGTATATACTGCCTTTGAAGCGGTGATAAATAATGTTTTTTTATCTTTTCCGCCAAATGTAATATTAGCAGTCCAAGGCTCTTTGATATCGATATGTTCTATTTTATTTCCATTTTTATCAAAAACGGTCACTCCTTTTCCCACAATATACAAATTTCCTTTTCGGTCGAGTGTCATGCCATCCGAACCCATAGAAGCAAATAATTTTCTCTCTCCTAATTGTCCTTTGCCTAGAATCGGATAGGAATAAATTTTCGACCCACCAATATCAGCTACGAATAAGGTTTTTCCATCAGGAGAACCAATAATACCATTAGGAGAAACAAAATTACGAGCAGCAATTGAAACATTTTTACTTAGAGTATCCAAATAATAAACTCTTTTCTCATCCAACTGCATCCCTTTTCTAGTCCAATACTCTCTTGGATAAAAAGGGTCTGTAAAATAAATCCCACCTTGTGGGTCAATCCATAAATCATTAGGCCCGTTGAGTTTTTTACCCTCAAAATTCGTAATCAAAACCTCTACCCGTTTGTTTTTATCTATCTTCCACAATTCATTCTCGGCATCGGCACAAGCAAATAGATTCCCTTGTTTATCAAAATACAAACCATTTGACCGTCCGGTTTTATCCATGAATAAATCAATTTGGTTTGTTTTCGCATCCCATTTATAAATTTTATCGTTGGGCTGGTCAGTGAAGAACACATTTCCATTGGCATCGGCAGCGGGGCCTTCTGTGAAAGAAAATTGACCAGAAATTTTCTCTGGTACTGCATTTTTGGCAATTATTTTGCTTTTTTGAGCAAAAATATCATTTGAATATAGGCAAACAAATGATAAAAGAGTGATAATTCGTTTCATTGTAGGTTGAATTGAAAAAAGCTTATTTTCTGCAAAATAAGCTTTTTTCAATTAGGTTACAAATAAGGCTACCAAAGTCGAAAAAATATCGACAAAACCAAGATTTAACTTAATTTAATCGGCAATTCACGGTATGCCTTGCCCGTAAGGTTTAATATTGCTCCGAAAATAGCAGGAGCAATCGGTGCCAGCGGAGGCTCTCCAACCCCATAAGGAACTTCATCTCCCTCTAATAGAATACATTCTATTTCTGGAACATCGGACAAACTTGCCAAAGGATATTGAGAAAAATACGCATTTTCAATTTGCCCCTCTTTTACTGTCAGCTCTTCGTACAAAGCTGCACTAATACCCATCATGATACAACCTTCTACCTGAGCTTTTATCCCTTCAGGGTTAATTGCCTGACCAACATCCATGACGTGTGTCACTTTGCGGATTTTTATTTGATTTTCAATAATTTCTATCTCAACCGCTGCGGCAGCAATCGTTTTTCTGTCATTTCCAATAGCGACTCCTCGTCCAATGTTTGATGATTTTTGATTTGCCCAAGCACTTTTTTCTTTCAAAACTTCCAAAACCTTTTTGCTTCGCTTTGAGATTGAATTATCCTCTTCAAACATTTTTATTCTCAAATCCATAGCATCTTGTTTGTAGCTATGAGCCACTTCACTGATAAAGCTTT
>CAYUFZ010000021.1:0-432 GCA_964444025.1 uncultured Emticicia sp. | reverse complement strand
ACATACCGACCGCACGCCAAATACTAATCGGCACAGGCACTTCGGTATTCCAAATACTAGCCGATTTATTCGGAATATCGTACATAATGCCAGCACCATGCCCCGCAGAGATAAAATCTGCTCCCAAAAGCTTTAATCCAATATCATTTCCTCCCATCATGTTTTTAATAAACATATCGGGGGTGGCTTGCTGATGCCTGATAGCGACGATTTTTGTTTGCGATTCATCCATCATTGCTTCCAATAGGTGATGCGTATTGGGGCGATATAGTCCGTTCTGAAATTCTTGTTGTCGAGAATTAAATAACTTGACGGGCTTGCCTACGGCTTTGGATAAAATGGCAGCTTCTACGGCATTCACTCCCAAAGCTTTTCTTCCAAACCCTCCACCCAAAAGTGGCGTTTGAATCTCAATTTGGTCTTTGCCAATTC
>CAYUFZ010000020.1:7648-23643 GCA_964444025.1 uncultured Emticicia sp. | reverse complement strand
GTTTATCAATCGGAAGTTTCTGATGATGAAAACTTTCGCTTGGCAAAAGAAATGGCCAATCAGTTTGAAGCAATGGAGGGCAGACGACCTCGAATTTTAGTTGCAAAAATGGGACAAGATGGGCATGATAGGGGGGCAAAAGTAATCGCTACGAGTTTTGCAGATTTAGGCTTTGACGTGGACATAGGCCCACTATTTCAGACTCCTGAGGAAACCGCCAAACAAGCAGCAGAAAACGATGTTCATATAGTAGGGGCATCGAGCTTGGCAGCTGGTCATAAAACATTAGTGCCAGAGTTAATTGCTGAATTGAAAAAATTGGGTAGAGAAGATATCATGGTCATTGCTGGGGGGGTAATTCCGGCTCAGGATTACCAATATTTGTATGAGGCAGGAGTAAGAGGTGTTTTTGGACCTGGCACGGTGATTTCGGTAGCCGCTCAAAAAATTTTAAAAGAATTGATGAGCTAAAAAAACAATTTTACATAAAACACGTGTTCAGATATTGAATACGTGTTTTTTTATGATTAAATCTTTCCTAGATTGGTCAAACGCTATTTAATAATTAACTTTGAAGGAAAAATTAATTCATTTATCGAGAGAGGGCCAATTGGTCGTCATTCGTTTCCATTTATACTTAAATCAAGATGAATACACATACGAGTGAAAATTTATTTGCAAAGGCTAAGGACTTTATTCCGGGAGGGGTTAATTCTCCTGTAAGGGCTTTCCGTTCGGTGGGAGGAAATCCGATTTTTATCAAAAAAGCCAAAGGTGCTTATATTTATGATGAAGATGATAATCAATACATTGAATTAATTAATTCTTGGGGACCGATGATTTTGGGCCATGCTTTTGAGCCTATTGAAAAGGCAGTAACGGAGGCGGTCAAAAATTCGTTTTCATTCGGTGCTCCTACCCGTCGTGAGGTTGAAATGGCAGAGCTGATTGTGTCGATGGTGCCATCTATCGAGAAAGTAAGAATGGTAAATTCTGGTACAGAAGCAACAATGGCAGCGGTGAGGGTGGCTCGTGGTTTTACGGGAAAAGATAAAATTATCAAGTTTGAAGGCTGTTATCACGGACATGGAGATTCCTTCTTGATTGCTGCTGGAAGTGGTGCCGTAACAATGGGAGTTCCCGATAGCCCAGGAGTGACCAAAGGGGTTGCCAATGATACCTTAACCGCCCCGTTCAATAATTTGGCTGCCGTTCAGGACTTAGTCGATGCGAATAAAGGGCAAATTGCAGCCTTAATTTTAGAACCAGTGGTAGGAAATATGGGCTGTGTGCTGCCTCATGAGGGTTATTTACAAGGGTTGAGAGATATTTGTACGAAAGAGGGTATTGTCTTGATTTTTGATGAGGTGATGACAGGATTCCGTTTGTCGAAGGGTGGGGCTCAAGAGCGTTTTGGAATCACTCCTGATTTGACGACTTTGGGGAAAATTATTGGCGGAGGAATGCCGGTTGGTGCGTATGGAGGAAAAGCTGAGATTATGAATTGTGTCTCGCCTCAAGGGCCTGTTTATCAGGCAGGTACATTGTCGGGGAATCCAATAGCCATGAGTGCGGGATTGGCGATGTTGCATCATCTGAACGAACACCCCGAAGTGTATGTGCAGCTGGAAAATACAGGAAATAAAATCGTAGGAGGAATCAAAGAAATCTTGAATAAATTACAGCTCAAGTATCAAATCAATCATATTGGGTCAATGTATAGCTTATTTTTTACAGAAACCCCAGTGGTGGACTTTGCTTCTGCTAAAACATCAAATACCGAATTGTTTGGGAAATATTTCCATGGAATGTTATCTAGCGGCATTTATTTAGCACCTTCGCAATACGAGGCTTTATTCTTATCTACGGCATTGGAGCAAGAGCATATTGATAGCATCTTACATGCCAACGAGGAGGTTTTGAGGTCTTTCATATAAAATCTTATTTTCATGCCAAAATATTCGGTTATTACGCCTGTTTACAATCGTCCCGAGGAGGTTCGTGAATTATTAATCAGTTTGACAAAACAAACCTTCAAAGATTTTGAAGTCTTGATTGTTGAAGATGGTTCGTCAGTTCCTTGTCGGGAGGTTTGTCGGGGGTTTGAGGGTTCTCTTGATTTAAAATATTTCTTTAAACAAAATTCAGGACAAGGGTTTTCTCGCAACTTTGGCTTTGAACGTGCTTTGGGCGACTATTTTGTGCAGCTGGATTCGGATGCCATTATTCCTGAAAAATATTTTGAAGTTATTGATAATTATCTACTGAATAACCCTTTAGATGCTTTTGGTGGGCCTGATGCTGCTCACGAAAGTTTCACGGATGTTCAAAAAGCAATTAATTATGCCATGACATCCTTATTCACTACTGGTGGGATACGAGGGAAGAAAAACAATGCAGGAGGGCAATTTCATCCACGGAGTTTTAATTTCGGAATTTCTCGTAAAGTTTGGGAAGAAACTCAAGGGTACAAACTTACCCGTATGGCAGAAGATATTGAATTTAGTATTCGGATTATTGAGAAAGGTTTCAAGGTTGGGCTGATTGAGGATGCATTCATTTACCATAAAAGAAGGACAGATTTTGCTCAATTTTTCAAACAGCTTCATTTTTTTGGGCGAGGAAGAGTTAATTTGGCAAAAATGTTTCCTTCTGAATTAAAATTGGTGCATTTTTTTCCGATGATATTTACATTGGGGGTGTTTTCTATTCCTTTTTTATACCTTATTTCGGTGCCTTTGTTTATATTGGGAGTTGCTGTCTTTTTTGTCTATAAAATGCTTATTTTTTTCGATGCAAGTATCAAAAATAAAAGCCTAAAAGTAGGGTTTTTGAGTATTTTTGCGTGTTTTATTCAGTTAATGGCTTATGGAATAGGTTTTATGCAAGAAAAATATTTCAATTAGAGTGGAGAAATTAAGAATATCGACAAATTTTTTTGGGCATCAAAATGGATGTATTTTTTAAATTAATTTAAATTCGGCTTTTCAAATGCAAGCAACCAATAGCGAAAAATCCCCTTCAGGAAATATATTCGATTTAGATATTCTCAAAAGATTATTTGATTTTATTCAGCCATATAAAGGTAAATTTTATCTTTTGGTATTTACGATTATGCTAGGGGCGAGTTTTGCCCCTTTGCTTCCTTTACTCATCCGGCATACCATCGATGTGCCTGTCAGTGGGGGCGATTTTGAGGGAATGGCGAAAATGATGGCTATCATGATTGGGGTCTTGGTATTGCAGTCATTCATCCAATTTACGAATACTTATTTGGCAGGTTGGCTCGGCCAGAATATCATCAGAGATATTCGTATTCAATTGTATCACAAAATTTTACATTTGAGGCTGAAGTTTTTTGATGATACGCCGATTGGTCGTCTTGTCACTCGTACCATTTCAGACATCGAGACCCTGGCAGATGTGTTCAGCGATGGCATTGCTGCTATCGCAGGAGATATTCTACAATTGATTTTAATCATTTCGGTAATGTTTTATACCGATTGGAAATTAACTTTGATTAGTTTGAGTACCATTCCTTTTATGTTGGTGAGTACTTATATTTTCAAAGAAAAAGTGAAAAAATCGTTTAATGAAGTACGAAATGCAGTAGCAAACTTAAACTCTTTTGTGCAAGAGCATATCACGGGAATGAGCATTGTTCAGATTTTTAATGCCGAAAAATTAGAGTTTAATAAATTTTATGACATAAATACCAAACACCGTGACGAGAACATAAAGTCTATTATGTATTACTCTATTTATTATCCTGTTGCCGAAGTAATTGCGGCTTTGGGTACTGGTCTGGTGGTATGGCTTGGGGCAAAACAAATTCTTGATGCCGAAATAACTTTTGGCACGGTTACGGCATTTATCATGTTTATTAATATATTCTTTCGCCCGATTCGGATGATTGCCGATCGAATGAATACGCTACAAATGGGGATTGTCAGTACCGATAGAATTTTAAAACTTCTGGATAGTGATGATTATACTGTTAATGATGGAACAGTAAAAGCGGTGTTTAAGGGAAATGTAACTTTTAAAGATGTGTGGTTTGCTTATAATGAAGAGAATTTTGTATTAAAAAATATTTCATTTCAGGTGAATGAGGGTGAAACATTAGCTTTTGTAGGAGCTACTGGAGCGGGAAAATCATCGATAATTAATTTACTTTCTAGGTTTTATGACATCAACAAAGGAGAAATATTCATCGACGAACACAACATTCAAAATTACGAATTACGAGGGCTTCGAGAGCAAATAGGGGTGGTGCTACAAGATGTTTTTCTTTTCTCTGATACGATTGAAAAAAATATAACATTGGGAGATGAGCGAATCTCACTAGAAAAAATTATTGAGTCAGCAAAATTGGTCGGGGTTCATGATTTTATCATGCAATTACCTGATAATTATCAATATAATGTTCAAGAAAGGGGGGCTACCCTATCTGTTGGGCAACGCCAATTGATTTCATTTGTTCGGGCGATGGTGCATGACCCGAAGATTATTGTTTTGGACGAAGCTACGTCTTCTGTCGATTCGGAAACAGAGGGCTTGATTCAGGGGGCTATCGAGAAACTTATGAAAGGCAGAACATCCATCGTCATTGCCCATCGTTTGAGTACCATTCAGAAAGCAGATAAAATCATCGTTTTGCATAAGGGGCAAATAATGGAAGAAGGCAAGCATGAAGAACTTCTGACAAAGAATGGCTTTTATGCAAACTTGTATCAGATGCAATACAAAGAATTCGTATAAGCTTAAAAACAGAATAGCCCGCTTGACGGCGGGCTAGGGATAACTAACTATATATATTTATATAATTATGCTAATCTCACGTTCACGGCATTTAAGCCTCTTTTTCCTTCTTGGATTTCGAATGTAACTTCGTCATCTTGACGGATTTGGTCTTTTAATTGAGATACGTGTACGAATACCTCTTCGTTTGAACCATTTACTTTGATAAAACCAAATCCTTTGGTCTCATTGAAAAACTTTACTGTTCCGTTTGACATTTTAATTTGTAATTTTTGCTTGAAAGCACAAATGTAATCATTTTAATTTAGATTCAAAGATAATTTGAATTTTATTTGAAATGAATTTGAAAATAAAATTCAAATTATCGATAATCTCGCTTTTTATTACCTTTTCTGCATTTATTGCTCCAAATCTTTAAGCATCTTTAAATATAATTTTTCTACTTTTTTCCTTGCCCAATCGGTTTTTCGGAGAAACTTCAGACTTGAGCCTAGGGTTGGGTTATTAGAAAAACAATTGATATTGACATGATATGCCATCTGATCCCAACCATAGTAATCTCGCAATTCCATCAAAATTCTTTCCAATGTCTTGCCATGTAATGGATTGTTTGCTTGTTCTTGCATTGTTTATCTTTTCTTTTTCTTGGCTTTTCGCTTTTGCTCTTCAAAAATTTCTGCTTCTGCCAATAATGTTTTTAAATCTAAATGACTCGTGTCTTGTGAAAAATCAATGGTTTTTTGATATTCATTTTTGTCAATTTCTAATACATGTATGGATTTGCCCATAAAGGCTTCTATTTCTGCCAAAATTGGTTTTTCTTCTGTCGAACAAAAAGATACTGCTTGCCCCTTTTTTACTCCTCTACCAGTTCTTCCAACTCTATGAACATAGTTTTCTGGCACATCGGGCAAGTCATAATTGACCACATAATCCACATCTGGAATATCAATCCCTCTGGCACTGACATCGGTCGCAATCAATATCGATACATTGCCTTGCCGAAAATCTTCCAATACACTTAGTCGCTCTTCTTGAATTTTGTCGCCATGAATATTTTCTGAACGAACGCCTACTCGTTCCATGGCAGCTTTGACTCGCTCGGCTCGTACCTTTGTCCGAACAAATACCATGATTTTTTTGTCAGGATTTTCTTGAATTAAGCGTTCTAAAAAAAATCGCTTGTCGTCCATTTCTACAAAGGAGACCGAATGATTGATATTTTTAGATACAGGGTCTTTGGGAGAAATTTGTATTCTAATGGGATTTCTTACCAATGAATAGGCAATTTTCTTTATTTGTTCGTTGATAGTGGCAGAAAAGAATAAAGTTTGATGAAATTTCGGCAAAAATTTCTTTACATCTTGAATGTCTTTGATAAAGCCTAAATCTAGCATGTGGTCGGCTTCATCTAAAACCAATATCTCTACTCCAGTAATTTTTAGGTGCTTTTGGTAAATTAAATCAAACATTCGCCCAGGAGTGGCTATTAAAATATCAATGCCGTGGCTTATTTTTGAAATTTGAGGGTCTTGCTCTACTCCGCCAAATAAGCATCCAACCATTACGCCAGTCCCTTTGCCTAAAGTTCTGAATACGCCCTCAATTTGAAGTGCAAGCTCTCGAGTCGGAACCATTACCAAGCATGCAATCCCTTCTTTTTTGCGAATAGATTGCTTCATTTCTTGCAACATACTGAGAATGGGAATAGCAAAGGCGGCAGTTTTCCCGGTTCCTGTTTGGGCAATTGCCAATACATCTTCTCCTTTCAGAATTGGGGGGATAGATTTGAACTGTATGTCCGTAGGTCTTTTAAATCCCAATTCTTCAAGGTTTTTTTTGATAATTCCCGAAATATTATAGTCTTTAAACTTCATTTTTTTGGTCGATTGTCGTATTTTTTACCGATACCTCTAAATCTCCCTTTTTCTACCAAATTGCCTTGGGCATTTAGTTTGGCTTTGTTTGAAGGTTTGTTTTTTTGAGAGGGCTTTTTTTCTGATAGATTTACTTCCAAATTTCGTCCCATTATCTCAAAACCGTTTAGCTCGAATATTGCTTTGCGTACTTCTTCTTCATTAGGCATATCCACAAACCCGAATCCTTTGTTTTGTCTCGTAATTTGGCTTTTTACTATTTTTACCGAAGTAACTTCCCCGTATTGCTCAAAAAGTTCTTTTAACTCGTTTTCCTTCAATTTAAAGGGAAGGCTGCCTACAAAAATATCCATATTTTGACTGTTTTTTCTGCAAAAATACATAAAAGCATTCGCTTAGGGACATTTTTGTGCATTTTTATTCTTATTTGTATTTAGAACGACCACATTTAAAGAATTAACAAACCGTATTCTTTCAGTTCAAAAATGGGTTCTTCAAGAAAAAATCTTTCAAAATGCTTCAGTCCGAAGGCTTCATAATCAGTCTTTATTTCTTGATAGGTATAAATTTTTGTATTTTTAATCGATATTTTTTCTAAAATAGTTAAAAACCAAATTGCTTCAGCTTCTTTCAATTCTAATTGCAAAGTATCTTTTTTATCAAAAAAGAGTAATAAAGATTTGTTTTTTTTGTAACTGTTTAACGTAGGTAATTGCCCTAACCAAATCACTTTTGAGCTTGGCTTGGGTTGCTGAATAGAATCACTATCAATTGCTTGTACGATATAGCTTGGCGGTATTTTGGACTTTGGAATTTTAAAATCAAACCACTCTTGTAAAGGTAGTTCGAGTCCTACGCCTTGCATGTAGTTGTGCAAAGATTTTTTTAATCCAAAACTGAATAAATCATGGTCAATTCCTTTTTTATCCTTGAAATTTAAGTCGTTATTGGCAAAACTTCCGATGGAATCATCTGTAATCTCGATGGAATATGCTTCTGGATTTAAGCCAACGGGGCTATGAGCCGTAAGAGCAAACTGATGCCAAAAGCCAGATTGAATGATGCCAGTTTCAAACATTTGACGCACCATTTCAAGAGAATCGACTGTTTCTTGAGCAGTTTGACTCGGAAATCCGTACATCAAGTAGGCATGAACCATGATGCCTGCCTTGGTGAAATTTGAAGTAACTTGTGCCACTTTTGCCACACTGACTCCTTTTTGAATTAATGCCAAAAGTCTATCCGAAGCAACTTCCAAACCTCCTGATACAGCAATACAGCCCGAATTTCTCAATAAAATACATAAATCAAGACTGAAACTTTTTTCAAAACGAATATTAGTCCACCAAGAAACTTTTAATTTTCGTCTGATGATTTCTATGGCAACAGCTTGCATTAAAGAAGGAGGAGCCGCTTCATCCACAAAATGGAATCCTGTCTGTCCTGTTTGTTGGATTAACTCTTCCATTCGGTCACAAATCAATTTGGCATTGATTGGCTCGTAAATTTTGATATAATCTAAAGAAATATCACAAAAAGTGCATTTTCCCCAATAGCAACCATGTGCCATCTTCCGTCGCTCCAAAGTTTATGCATTGGATTGATGGTTTCGATGACTGAAATATATGCTTCGAGGAATAAATCGGAATAGTCTGGGGTGCCAGTTTCTGATAATTTATAATCGTGTAGAGTAGAATTATTTTTATAGACAACTTTGCCTTTTTCGAGCATGAAAGTTCGTTTATATACTCGATTTTCAATGATTGTTTCATCAAATGACTTGATTAATTCTTCGATAGGGGCTTCTCCGTCGTCTAAACAAATATAATCAAAAAACTCAAAAACACGGCTATCTGATATTGACCGTAATTCGGTATTGGCAAATCCTCCGCCCATAGCGATTTTAACACTTGGATTTATTGATTTGAACCACTGGGCTATTCTAAATCCACTGTATAGATTTCCTGGAAAAGGAACCGATATAAGTACTAATTTGTATTGGTCTTTATCAAATTTTTCTTAATACTTGGTCAATGTAAGTTGGTTTTTGAGAAAGATGGGTGTAAAGCTCGTCAAAGCTGTTGGCAGAGCGTCCCAATCGTTCGGCGTATCTGCTAAATCCAAAATGTGAATCTACTTGTTCGGTAATGAAATCCGATAAGTCTTCCAAAAACAATGTTGCCAAATATTTGGCTTTGTCTTGTAATCCCATCGAGCCAAATGCCCAATCTAACTCTTCTAACTCATCGAATCTTGAGGCTTGAGGTAAAAAACTTCCGGAGCAAATTTGGGTAGATAAAGTTGGATTTTTGCCCTGTAAAAATCTAATTACATCATCAATGACAGCAATGTATTCTTCTTGAAGAGCTAAAATTCTGATAGAATTATCAGATAAGTTCGCTCCGTTTTTGGTCACGTAGCGGAATATTTCACTTAGTCCTTTTGTAGAAAAAAGCCTGAGAATCAACTCAATTCCTAAATCAGCCTGAAAGCAATCAATATTTTTTGTTTTCAAAAAACCTTTGATATAAGCTGTCGCAGGGTAGGGGGTGTTGAGTTGGGTGAATGGAGGAGTAAGGGTTAGGATTTCGGGTTTCAATATTTCCAGATTTAGGTTATTAGGTAAATTTTAATGCTAAATTTGAAATAAAAAGCCTTGAAAATATTGATACAAGGCTTTTTAGAGAGAAATAAAATTATTTAATGTAACTAAAATCTTGTCCTGCTTGAATACTCAACAAAACCTCATAATACATATCAATACATGCTTGAATATCGTCTTTATGACACATTTCGACGGTTGTGTGCATGTATTTTTGAGGCAAAGAAATCAGTGCAGAGGCAACACCTTCTGCCGAATATGCAAAAGAGTCTGTGTCTGTTCCTGTTGATCGGCTGGTAGCAGCCCTTTGGAATGGGATATTTTTCTCTGTACAGACATCAATAATGAAGTTTAATAAATTATTCTGTACAGCTGGCCCATACGTCAGCACCGGTCCTCGCCCACATGCCAAATCTCCATCCATTTTTTTATTATACATTGGCGATTGAGTGTCATGAATCACATCGCAACAAATTGCCATATCTGGTTTTAATCTTCTGGAAATCATTTCAGCTCCTCTTAACCCAATTTCTTCTTGTACCGCATTGACAATATAAAGTGTGAAGGGCAGCTCAATATTATTTTCTTTTAATTTTCTAGCTACTTCGGCAATGATATACCCCCCAATTCTGTTGTCTAATGCTCGTCCTACATAGAATTTTTCGTTTAGTTCCATTAAACCGTCTTCAAAAGTAATGACACAGCCGACATGTACTCCCATTTCTTCTACTTCAGATTTTTTTGAAGCACCGATATCGATGAATAAATTTTTTAGACTCGGTTTTTCTTCAGTAGCAGCCTCACGCACGTGTATTGCCGGCCAACCGAAAACACCCTTTACGATTCCTTTTCTTGTATGGATATTCACTCTTTTCGATGGGGCAATTTGATGGTCAGAGCCACCGTTGCGTCGAACATAAATGTATCCGTCTTCTGTGATATAATTGACAAACCAAGATATTTCGTCTGAATGGGCTTCAATCACTACTTTATAGGGCTGATTGGGATTAATTACCCCAACGGCAGTTCCGTAAACATCTACTATTTGTTCGTCGATGTATGGTTTTAAATAATCCAGCCAAATTTGTTGTCCGCTTGCTTCAAATCCAGTAGGAGAAGCATTGTTGAGGTATTGATAAAGAAATTCGATATTTTTATTTGCCATTTTGTATTTATTTTTGATTTTGAATTTATTCTCAAATGTAGGTTGGTATTTTCTAAAAACCTTGTTTTCACTCAAAAAAAGCACAAATTTATAAAGATTTATTCTTTAAAATACAAAAGACCGAAGGAGTATTTTGTCCTTCGGTCTTTGAATTAATACCTGCCTCTTCTGTTTTCGTGGTGGCGAGAGCTATATTCTCTGTTGTATTCTTCGTACGTGACTCTGTCGCCGTCTCGTTTTTCACGCTTCACCCAATGGCTCAGTCTTTCTAAATCTTCAATCAAATCTCTGCGTTCTCGGACATCCAATTGCCCATCTCTTCTGTATCGTGCTTCTAATTGTTCATTTTTTTCGACTTCTCTCAATAAATGTTTGGATTCTCGGGAGGTAATGCTACCACTTTCGATGCCAAATGCAATTTTTCTGCGAATTTCTCTTTGCATGGATTGAATGTCTTCTCGCCTGTCTTCATTTCTTTCATAACCTTTGCGAGGGTATCTATCCGAATGTCGTTCTCTGTATTGAGCAAAAGTCAATGGGGATAGTCCTAAAAATGCGATGATAATTACTAGCTTCTTCATAGTGTGAGTTGTTTAAAGGTTTGTATTTACTGAGATTCAGTTATAAAACGATGTGTTGCACCAGATATTTGTTAATGAATGTTAATGTCTGTTTTTATTAAAAAATAAACTTTGTTTGGACTAAATTTCCTGACTTTTGATGAATATTTTCTTCCGTTTGGAATAATATTAATGGCTGATTTCACAATTCATCATTAGTTTTGAGAAAAAACTGAATATGTCAAATAAAACTATTTTAAATTTATTTTTTGTTTTTGCTGGATTTTATGCCAATGCTCAAAAAATATCTTTGTCGGATGCCATACAAAAGGGTTTGGAAAATA
Organism: uncultured Emticicia sp.; assembly: GCA_964444025.1. Lineage (GTDB taxonomy): Bacteria > Bacteroidota > Bacteroidia > Cytophagales > Spirosomataceae > Emticicia. Next base: position 12,334 of record CAYUFZ010000020.1, on the reverse strand, counting down.
GAGCTGAACTCAAGGCTCAGGCTCTCAACATAGAGTTGGCAGCTGGAGAAAATAAGAAAAACCAGGCAAAATGGCAGCCACAAATCGTGGCAAATGGGGATATTCGCTGGAATACGCAATTGCAAACGACGGTCTTACCTTTTGCTTTGCCTGGCTCGTCGGAAAGCCAGACAGCTGTACGATTGGGCAGACCGATTAATAATACTTTTGGGATTCAGGTAGAACAAAAAATATATGATGGTAGCAAAAAAATAGATAATGCGATGAATGTTTCGCAAACAGATTATCAAAAAAATACGCTAGAATTACAAAAAATTGCCATCAAACAAGCAATTTCGGAGGCATATTATGCGGCTATTTTTTATCAAGAAAAATTCAAATTGGCTGAAAATAGTGAAAAAAGAGCTAAGATTTACTGGGAGACGGCGAATGAAAAAGCTTCGCAAGGAATCATTACCCAAACTGAATTGGATAAATTTTCACTTGATTTAAGCAATGCTCAATTTAATTTAAGCAAGACTAAACAAGATTACGAGTCTAGTTTAGATGAATTTAGATATAAAATTGGAACAGAGGAAAAATTATTTCCTTCGGAAACGTTACAAAACATTCTTTCTTATTCTCAAATAACAGATTCTCAAAGCAATATCTTCAATCGTTTGGAGTTGAAAAATGAGGAAATAAATGATGAATTAAATGGACTTTCTGCCCAGAAAGTGCTGCTGAGGTCTCGTCCTTCGGTGTCTGCCTATGGAAATTATTCGGCGTTTCAGTTGGCTGAAACTTTCAATCCGCTTGCCAAACATACTTGGTTTACGTCCAATTTCATAGGTATTAGGGCAAATATCTCGATTTTTGATGGAAAATTAGCAAAGCTCCAAAGCCAAGATTATTTGATTAGACAAAAAATTAATCGACTTTCGATTGAGAAATTAACGAAAGATTTTCAATTTGAAGCTAAAATAGCTTTCAATAACCTACGCATTGCCAATCTCAACTTGGAAGAAACAAAAAAGAATTTGCATTTGGCAACCGAGATTATGGAAAAAGAAGAACTTAGATTTGCAAAGGGATTAATTAGTACTGCTGATTTGAAAAACTCAGAATTTTCTCTCCAAAATGCCGAAAATCAGTACGTTTCTACGATTTATACTATTCTAACAGCTACTCTTAGATATAAAAGGGCTGTTGGTTTGCTATAAAATCACCTAAAGATATTTTCAGACTCTCGTTGTGGTCAGGTTTAGCTATTTTTATTTTTCAGCTTCTTTCTTTATTCTTAGGCAAACAAGAAATGGGAAGAAGCTCGCCTCTCTATTTCCACACATTTTTTTAGTAGAAGAGTGTTTTGTATTTATAAATAATTTATTATCAGTTAGTTAAAAGTAGTTAAGTGTGTTCTGAGTCAGCATATTCATTATCGCCAAGCTCATAAATATCGTAATATCTTTTTAACAAACCGTTTATAAATCTTTTTAAATAGTTTTCACTTAAAAATGAATTCGACCAATTGTCAAAACGTTGACATTGAACCCCCAAATAAAAAAAGTATAAGCTTACACCCAACATTGGAATGAGTCGTTTTTCTTCTTCACTTATTATTGTTACTGATTCGTATCCTCTAAGGAAGCTTTCAACTTTAGGTTGATAATCTTTTATTTCATATTTTTCAACATTATGCAACTGTAAAATGTAGTAAGCAATATCCAAACAAAGCCATCCGTTGCCACAGAAATCAAAATCAAAAATCGTTGCTTCATTTTCTTTTGTTATGTTTAGATTATCAAACCAAATGTCAAGATGAACTATGCCTTGTCTGATTTGGGAAATATTTGCTTTTCTAAACTCCTTTAGCAAACACTGTTGGGCAGCTTTCATAAAGCTCATTTCTTCAGAATCATCGCTCAAAAAAGCAGAAATTTTATTTAATGAATCGATTAGAATAACTTCAGGAGTGTAATATATACGATTTAAACGCAGATTATTAGTTGCTTTATGAAAATGTGCCATCAACTGTCCAATTTGAAAATGAGTTTCTTGTGACACTATGTGAATTTTTTCTCCATTTGCAAACGTAAATAAAACGGAAAATCTGCTGCCTTCTGGAGCATTTAAAATTTGTATATACTTATTTTCTTTGTCTGGTAATGGATAGGAAATTGAAATATCGTTTTGTTTGAGTTGATTCAGCAATTTAATTTCTTCGTCAATCTCAGTTTTTGTTCGCCAATTCAAACTATAAACTCTAAATACATATTTGTTCTGTTTGTCTGTTATTAAATAAGTATCGTTGATTCCAGCTCTTATTAATTGACATTTGGCATTATTACTCAACGAATATCTTTCTTGTAAAAATAGCCCTATGTGTATCGCAGAAAGATTAGAATTTGTTACTGGAAAAACGGTCATTTTATCGATTATTAAACTATAAATTTCCAACTATTTGATTCATTGGTTGGGAAAGTTATACCTTTAGTTAAGACATTAATGGGCTAATAATTCAATAAAGAGGATACAAATAAGAAGAGTCAAATCTTACATTTGTTTTGATTTGACTCTTCTTATTTGTACTCATTAATAATCGTAAAACAACTCAATAAATGATAAAATACAGGCTTTCATGCAATTAATTACATGTGTCTGACTAATAGTTTTTTAGTAGCTACCTTTTTTCCATCAATCACCAACTGATAAAGATATACTCCCGAATCCCAATTGGTGGTTTGTACCTTTAGTTTTTTGTCAAATTTATCCAACTCATATACAGCCACTTCGTGTCCCAAGAGATTGTAGAAAGAAATACTTGCTTCTGAAAAACCCGCATTGACACTATAATCAATCGTTGCATAATCATTGGCAGGATTGGGATAAATATTCGAAACAGTGATTTTTTCGTTAGAAAAAAATCTATCATTACTGCCTTCAGCAATCGAATAATTATTTGTTTCGGCTGGGTTTGTTTTGGAAGATTTTGAAGTATTATTCAATAAAGCATTCCGATAATATTGATTCAGTGCAGACGGTTTGTTCAAGCGAACCTCAGAGGGTATCGTTTGACTGATAAATGCCAATTTTTGGACAGGTGCTTTGCTGCTTTGGGTGGGCTTTTTGCCAATATCCAAACGAGACTTGCCTTTTTGAACTTGGGCAAGTGCTACATTGGAAACTATAATAAGTCCCAACAACACCGAAATATATATTTGTAATCGTTTATTCATAAAAAATTGTAAATTTTTAGTTCATAGCACAAAATTTAAGGGAATAATACAAATGTAAGAAAAAAATATAATTTCCGAATTTGTATTTATTATTAAGACGCAATTTTTATTAAAAGGTTGCAATATTTTTAAAAAAAATGCGTTAAATTTTTTCAAAAAAGAAATCTATTTTATTTTATATCAAATTTCGAGCCAAAAATATCTTTTTTACTAGGTTTTTCATTTTCTTTCCAACTAAATCCATCCAATCGATTGGATTCATTGGTGAACTCTTTTGGAGGAACCAAGCTAGAGTCTGGTTTACCTAAAAATGAAATTTTGTTTACTTGGTTATCCTTGAAATTAACATTCATTTTACCACACTCGACCCGATTGACCCCAATGAGTTTGTTTTTATCATCCATTGCAAAATAGATGCTTTCGCCATTCCCATCTACCATTACTTTTTCCATTTTATTTTCGCTATTAAATAAAACTTGAATATTTCTGCCTTTGATTTGATTGAAATTTTGGGCAGTGTCTTTTGCTATCACAAAACTTTGGTTAATCATCTGCATCCGATAGACTTTGTTGTTTTTGATAAACACATGAATCGTGTCGGCTTCGGATTGGTTTTTGGTACTCCATAAAATCGGCTTTTTGAAAAAATGTATGACCGAATCCTTTAAATCATAAATCAAAGAATCGCATTTGCTTTGGATATCATTTCGGAAAACTTTTACTCGACCTACTGCCAATAGTTTCTCCATATTTTCAGTCTTTGTACCACCAGATTTAGCTTGATTTTCTTTGGTATTCAGCGAATCTTTTTTTTCAAAAGCATACAATGTATCGGCACGCATATAGAGGGTGTCAGATTCCGAAAAATTCCGCATGATGGCATTTCCTATCATCTTTGTAATTCCTAAGCTACCATCTCTCAACCCGATGTTACCGTTTAGGATTATCTTATCTTTTTTTGAAATAAGTTCAACATTTCCCTTGGCAATGCCGGAGTCTGTTTTTTGGTTGAAGCTTAGCGTATCGCCAGTTAGGGTAAAGTCATCATTGACAATCTTAGACCTGCCTTTGAAATTTGAAAATTGTGTTTGGGTATTATAAGTACTGCCTGCATTGGCCCAAATTTCTCCATCTTTGCTGGTAATCTTGGTAGCTGCTTTAAATAAGGCAATTTTGGTTCGGGCATTATATTGAAGGCTGTCGGAATTGATTTTGTATTTTGGATGAATGATTTCAACGTTTTCTTTATAATTAAAAATTTTACTTCTGGTATTATAATATCCCTTGTCGCTTCTTAAAATGCTTGAATCTTGAATTATTTCTCCCTTGACTGGATAATAGGCTCTATTTTTTTGAATTGCTTCATGAGTAGCAATAGGAATATTATGAAATAGAATTTCATCTCAACTGCCAGTGTCCAGTATGATCCATCAAGAAAGTCTATACTTGAGTCCTTGAAAAGTATGGT
>CAYUFZ010000020.1:2164-7638 GCA_964444025.1 uncultured Emticicia sp. | reverse complement strand
TAGACTAACTTTTTTGTCGGTTAGTACTACTTTTCTTCCCAAAACCTTTGCAAAACGAGTATTTCCGTCATAATATAGCGTATCTCCCGTAATGGTGAGGGTATCCCCTTGTACAATTCTGATTTTTCCGAATGCCTCTAGTGTATTGGTGGTTTCATTTTGGGTGGCAGATTGGCAAAATAAAACAGCTCCTCGATGAGCAAATGAGACATTTCCAATGAATTGTCGAGAAATATAGGGTAGTTGATTAATTCCAATCAGGCTGTCGGCACTCAATAAATTAATTCTTGAGCCTGCGATGGATGGAGGTGGTGGATTGAGCGGTTTTTGGGCAAGGGCTATTTGCCCAACTAAAAATATAAAGTAGGTAAAAGAATGATATTTTTTGAAAATATATCCGAATAATGTCGCAATACTCATTTTTTTTGTGGTAAATTGAGCCATCTTTTATTGAATCATCTAAATTTGACTGCAAAATTACATAATAGATTTGATGCTTCCCGACTTCTTAACATATATTAACGAGCAAAAGTTGTTTTCTGATAAGGATAAGATTCTCTTGGCTGTCAGTGGTGGTTTAGATTCCATGGTTTTATTGAATCTTTTTTCTACCGCCAATTATTGTTTTTCGGTAGCTCATTGTAATTTTCAGTTGAGGGAAAAGGAATCTGATGGCGATGAAATATTTGTGAGAAATTGGTGTGAAAATAGGGGAATAGAATATTTTATCGAGCGGTTTGATACCATTCAGATGGCAAAAAACAAGCATATTTCAATCGAAATGGCTGCCCGAGAGTTGAGATATGAATGGTTTGAAAAACTTAGGCTACAACATCAATTTGATTATATCGCCACGGCTCATCATCTGAACGATTCCATCGAAACGATTTTGCTCAATCTTACCAAAGGAACGGGTATTAGTGGTTTGAGAGGTATTTTGCCTCAAAATAATTTGATTATTCGCCCTCTATTGTTTGCTTCTAAGGGAAATATTCTTGAGTATGCACTTGTCAATCAATTGGAATGGCGGGAGGATGCTTCGAATTATTCGGATGATTATCAACGAAATTTGATTAGAAATAAGGTTATCCCGCTTCTCAAAAATATCAACCCAAGTCTTGAAAAAACATTTGAGCGTACCATTGAGCGAATGTCGGCATTAGAGCGGGATTTCTTTCGTCATGTAGAGGATTTCAAATCGGAGGCTTTGATTGAGAAAAATGATAAAGTGTATGTCAATATTGCGAAATTAAAATCGACCTCAGAATATTTTCTGGAAGAAATTTTGAAAGATTTTGGCTTTAATTTCCAGCAATCTAAAGCAATATTTAAAAGTCTGACAAGCATTTCTGGTAAAGTTTTTTATTCCGAAAAGTATCAGTTAATCAAGGATAGAGCATATTTGATTATTTCCTCTAAGATGGATGATAAAGTTAGTTTATCCCAAAATATCGTCTTGTATGAGCTACCTGACTCAATGAAACTGACCATTGGTGAGTTATTTTTTGAAGTGTATAAAAAAAGTGAGCGTCCATTTGCTTTGGCAAATGATTCAAGTATTGCGTGGTTTGATTTGGATAAAATAAAATTTCCTATTTCGGTGAGACAATGGCAAAAAGGAGATTTTTTTGTTCCTCTTGGAATGAAAGGAACAAAAAAGGTCTCAGATTATTTGGTCGATAAAAAAATATCCAGGGATGAGAAAGAGCGAGTTTTTGTATTTTGTTCTGATAATACAATCGCATGGCTGATGAATCATCGACTGGATGACCGCTTCAAGATTCGTGAAAATACTGAAAATATTCTTGAAATTCGTTTTGTTCAATCAAATTAACTCAATTTAGCTATTTTTTCAGCTTCCCGAATGCCACTCAAATAGGCTCCGTGGACAGTACCTCTATAATCTTTGGAGGTATGCTCTCCTGCAAAGAAAAGTTTGTTATTAACTTCTTTTGCCATGGTATTAAAATCCTCGGTAGTGGTTCCATTGGTGGCATAAGAATAAGTTCCGAAGGCATAAGGGTTTTGTTTCCATTTGGTTCGGAGTAATTTTTTGGGATTTGGAATAGAATTTCCGTACATGGCTCTCAGATGTTTCATGATTTGTGCGGAGATTTGTTCATCAGACAAGCTTTCTGTGTCTGTGGCGTAATCTCCGAAGGCAAAAGCCATGAGGGCGGGAGTGCCAGGCAAAAATTTTGTCATATTCATAAAGTAATTGAATTTTCCTTTTTCTTCTGGAGTATAGCCAATGTATTGCATGTCTGTATCCCAAAAAGCTTTGTCCCAAACCAATAAGAATTTATTTACATTTCCCATGTTTGTATTTTGGATTGCTGCTGTTTTATTGGATGGAAGGGCTGGAGAAAATTTGATAATTTCTTTTTTCAATACCCCAAGCGGAACGGTCACCAAGACAAAATTAGATTCAAGAGTTTCGTTATCAACAGAAACGGTACATTTATCCGACGAATAATTGATTGCCGTAACCTGTTTGTTGAGTCTGACATCTAGCCCATTTGACAAATATTTAGGGATGGTATCGTAGCCATTGGTAATGATTACGTCAGCTCCGCTGAATGCTTCGTCATCTTCAAAATATTTGGAAGAAAGTTTGGAAATATCGCCGCCATAATCAAATTCTAAATATGCCGACAGCATGTATTTCCATAGTCGATTGTTGGATAAGTTGGGATACAAATCATTGAATACACTTTCGAAGCTTTTACTCTTATTCCCTGCTTTTTCAACGGCACTCAAGGCACTTTCATATCGGTCATATTCGGGGTCAAGCTTATTGTCACTATATTCATTGCCATTGACATCGTAAATAATCAAGCTGTCATCGTTCGTTAAATAGGTTTTGGCACCAGCTTGATTGGCTAAATTAGTGATTGGATTTCCTTTGGGGCCATGAATCCAACTGGCACCTTCGTCAAAAGGAACCCCTAAGCTTCTGTCTGTTCTTAGTCTTCCGCCAACTTTTGCTTGGGCTTCCAATACGATTACATCAAATCCAGATTCTTGTAGTTTTTTGGCGGCTGCTAATCCAGAAATGCCAGCCCCTATGACGATAACACTTTTGTTTTTTGGGGAAATTGGACCATTGGATGGGCTTTCTTGTCCACAGGCAAATAATAATGGGGTAAAACTTAGAGAGATTTTCTCAAGAAATGTTCGTCTTTTCATTGTTTTGGGCTATAAAAAATTTAATTAATTTATTTGGTAAAATAATCGTAAATCATTTTAGAAACTTGTGCCTGAACAGCTATGCCTTCATTGGCATTTTTTACATTTTTTGATAATAAAACAACTACGTATTGCGTCCCGTCAGGCAAATATACTATGCCCGAATCGTGCTGAACTCCTACAATAGAGCCCGTTTTATGTGCAATTTTGGTACTTTTTGGTAGTAATGCAGGAATGACTTCATTGAATTTTTGGTCTAGCAATACGTCAATCATCGCATCACAGATGTCTGGGCTGATGAATTGCTTATTGGCAATTTTTTCATAAATGATACATAAATCATGGGCTGTTACTACATTATTTAATCCTTTTTGAAATGCTTTAGAATCTTCTACCCCTCGCAAAATTTTTATTTCTTGCAGACCCAAATTTACTAAATTTTTCTGAACATTTTTCGCACCTACCAAATCAATGAGTAAATTGGTGGCTAGATTGCTACTGACGATAATCATTTGATAGGTTAGGTCGTAAATGCTTGACTTTTTGCCAATTTGAGAATATATGTCATCGGCACTGTCGTCACTTATATTCAACGAATACAATGAATTATCTACTATACTTTTGAACTCATTTTTTACTATAATCGAATCGCTCATTTTGAACTTTCCTGCTTGGGCTTGCCTGAAAACTTCCATCATAACGGGTGTTTTCATGGTACTTGCCGCATGGAAAACTTCATTTTCGTTGATTAAAATTATTTCATTTGTATGTAAGTTTTTGGCGGCTAAAGCAAAGTCTCCTGTTGCTTTTTTGAATTCTTGGCTGATGCTTGATTTTAATTTTTCCATATCGGGAGTTTGGGCAAATATCGGAACCATACTAAAGAATCCGACTATACAAGTAACGAGTGTTTTCATTTTTTTTAATCATAAATTTAATATTTAGACGAAACTACAACTTTTCCTTTGAATTTTATTTGGTCACCTTGAGAATTGAATAACTCAGCCAATATAATATAATAACCTGCCGAAACCAAATTTTTTGTGGCGTTTGTGCCGTCCCATATAATTTTATCATCATTGGCAAGTAATTGATTATCAGCTATTTTTGTAATGATGTTGCCATTCATATCATAAACCGAGATATTGGCAAAATATCCATTTTGATTGAGTTTAAATTGAATGGTTGTTGTTTCGTTTTGATTGTCTCCGTCGGGAGAAAATATCTCAGGATTTATTTCAAATATTGCCTCTGTAATATCGAGCTTTGCTTGACTATTTGCCAATCCTGGTGAAGCAAAATGATAAGAAGCAGCCCCTGATTGCCAATTGTTACTTTCGGAAGAAGGCAAGCGATAATCTACTTTTTCTAATGAAACCCCTTCGACATTGTCTAACATCGGATGATGCATTTTTTCGGTGTAATGGAAATAGTCAAATACTTTCTTTTGATTATCAACCAATATGACGCTTCCCGAATCGTCTGGAAATGAAGGCAATGAGGCGAACTCTAAAAAATTTTCATTCGAACCATGGCTATAATAATCCTTTATTCCTTTTGCATCTTTGCATAAAACCAAAAATTGTCGAGGTTTTAGGATAAAATCTGTTGTTGTGATTATTTTATAAGAGTTTTTGTCGGTGGTGTTTTCTGTGTTTGTCAGGCTCCAGTCTTTCAAGGAAATTAAATGAGCCGATTGGTTATAAATTTCAACAAAATCACCTACATTGCTAGGCGGATTAAACAATATTTCATTGATGACCACATCTCCCAAGTTTGCCGGAAGTACTTTTCCGAAGCTTATGCTTTCTTTTTCCAAAACATTACCCGAGCAGTCGGCAATGTTTTTCATGGATAAAGTATAAAGTTTATCTGTCTGAAATATTTCTTTAAAATTAATAATGACTTGGATATTATTCGGACTTTCGATGGATATATTTCTAATAGTCAATGAATTATCAATTGAATATGCCAACGCATTAATTGCTGATAAGCTATCTATTTTTTCAGAGAAAAATAATTTTAATTGCGTATCGGATGGTATTTCAAATCTAGTAACGCTTGGTGGGCTAAAATCAGGATTGGAAGCATTTACAGAGTTTTCTTGCCCAGGACTGCCATGCTTTACATCCAAACTGGAAGTCCAATTGCCACTTTCGACACAAGGATATTTTAGGTCAATCATTTCGAGAGAATAGCCTTGATTTTTCTCAGAATCGTACCATTTATCTGAATAATTGACAGAAAAAATGGTTTTATTTTTTGGATTTTTCAAAATCAATAAT
>CAYUFZ010000020.1:0-2154 GCA_964444025.1 uncultured Emticicia sp. | reverse complement strand
GCCCCTGAATTTAGAAGGGAAAGAGAATTGACAGGAATCACCTTGGCAATATTGGCAAATGAAGCAGTATTGATTTTACTTGTTACGAGTGCATAGGAATGAGCTTTGAGAATAAAATTAGGCAAAATAACCGAATTATTATTATAAAATAATCGAAAATTTAATAAATTAACATCATTTTCTGTTCGGTTATACAATTCTAGGTATTCTTTTTCTGGTAATCCGGCAGCAGGAGTGGGGTCTGCCATAATTTCCGAAATGATAATGTCGTTGGCGTTTTGAGCCGAGGCAATTCTAAAGGATAAAAAAATGGTGCATATCAAAAATAAGCACCAAGATTGTTTGTAGTTACAGCAATTGTTCATTTTTTAGTCAGCAATTTTGGTCTCTTTCTTTTTTATTTTTGTAGGAGTAACCGGAATAGGAGCTTCTGTTTTAGAGGTTTTAACCTTTTGGACAGTAGGTTTTGGCGTAGAAACTTTAGGGCTGACCTTAACCGCCTCTTCGTCGTTTTGTTGTACGCTTACTATTGGTTCTTCTATTTGTGCCTCTAATTTAACTTTTTTTTTGTTTTTATCTTTTACTTTTTCTTCAGAATTATTTTTCTTCACTTGTTTTTCTACTTTTTTTTGCTCTTTTAGTGCTTTTTTTTCTGCTTTTTTCAGAGCCTTTTCAGTATCTTTTACTATCTTTTCCGCCTCTTTTTTTGCTTTTTTTTGTAATTCTTTCTTTACATTTATTAGATTTTTAACTAATTTTTTAGAAGATTTTTTGATTAATTTACTTGCCTTTTCGTTACTTGATTCGTTGCCTAAAACAGAACTAATGGCACCTGAAAGTTCGGCAACTTTTAATTTGACTTCTTTTTTCATAATATCTTCAAGTTTTAATGTTATAAAATTATTAAATTATTATTAATAAATTGTGATGCAAGTACTTAAAACTAGGTATAAAAAGCAAAAAAATTGTGTTAAGTTTTTGGTTCTATTGAAAAACTTAACATTGGAATAATTCGTTTAAAGAAAAAAAGAAAATTTATGTTTGAACAGATAGGCATCAACTTCATTACGGAAGACATTATTAAGCTCTTGATTTCTTTGGGAACAGGAGCAATTATTGGCATAGAACGTGAATATCATAGTAAATCTACTGGTCTTCGGACGATGATGCTCATTTGTTTGGGTTCTACTTTATTTACGATTATTTCCATTAAATTAGGCTCAGACCCTGCTCGAATTGCCGCCAATATTGTTACGGGTATTGGTTTTGTTGGGGGAGGAATTATATTTCGTGATAATACAAACTCAAGAATTACCGGAATTACAACAGCCGCCAGTGTTTGGGTAACAGCCGCCTTGGGTATGTGTGTAGGATTTGGCAATGGTTTATATGAAACAGGTTTTGTCGCAATGGCTCTTGTCATCATCACGCTCTATTCGCTGGTTCCATTTCAGGAGGCAATCAAGAGAAGAAATACCATCCGAAGTTATAGGATTGTGTGTAAATATGCGGATAAATCCTTGAGGCATTATGAAAAGAAATTTGAACAGTTTGGTTTAATTGCAGAAAGAGGATTTCAAAACAAAACAAAAGATTATATATCGGGAACTTGGATTGTGAAAGGTTCTGAGAAAAAACACGAAAAAGCCATCAATTATCTACTCCAAGACCAGGAAATCATCGAAATTGATTTTTAATAAAAAATGCTATCGGATAAAATACTATCCGATAGCTTGTTTATATTGAGTTATTAGGGAATTTGCTCGACCATAAAGTCAAAATTGTATAATTTAGCCGTAATGTTTACAGGGTATTTATTGACAATATTGAACAAAATAAAGGCTGTATCACTACTTGAGCCGACATATTTTACTTTTCCATCGAGATTGATATCCCCCGACAAATAAACCGGAGTGACAAAGTCATAATTATACAATCCGCTGCTATTACTGCTATAAGTAATAACTTGGGATAAAATTGCAGGATTATCGGGCAAACTGCCACTATATTTTACTTTAGCATCGCTATTTCTGGCATTTCCTGCCCATAATCCCATTTTACCATTTCCCAATTGCACTTGCTCACTTCCATCGTATGAGCCCAAACTATTGTCGCTCAATACCAAACCTTTGTCCCAGGTTTGTGTAGCAGTCA
>CAYUFZ010000019.1:2097-24059 GCA_964444025.1 uncultured Emticicia sp. | reverse complement strand
AATCGGTTTACTTTTAGATGGTGGTGAAAATATTTCGATTATTGCAGATGGACAAGGAACTCCCGAAAAACCTGGGGCATTTCAGGTTGAGGGCTCTGCCATGATGGCAAAATTCAATCAGGTGATGCAAGAAGCTCAGAAATTCAATAAAATTCAGTTAGACTTGCAAAATCAGTTTGATGTGGCTTCACAGAAGAAAGATGAAAAGAAAAAATTAGAAATACAGCAAACTTACCAAAAACAAGAAACGACTTATTCATCGACAATTAAACCTTTGATTGCTCAAATGGGAACTTCTTTGTCGGCAATTATTGCCATGAATAATTTTTTGAATCCTGAAAAAGATTATGATTTTTTTGCAGAATTAGCTCAAAAACTTGAAAAAGAAGGCAAAAAACATTTTTTTGCAAATCTTTTCTTACAAGATGTAAAAAGAAGGAATGCTGGCTCCGTAGGCTCGGAAGCTCCTGATTTTGACTTGGTCGATTTGAGTGGAAAAAATGTTAAACTCTCTGACCTTAGGGGAAAAGTAGTGATTTTAGACTTTTGGGCAACTTGGTGCGGCCCTTGTATTATGTCTTTTCCGGGCATGAAATTATCGATGGACAAATTTAAAGACAATCCAAATGTACAATTTTTATTCATCAATACCTTCGAGCGTGTCAGTGCTAATGACTGGAAAAGCACTGTCGATAATTTTGTAAAACAAAGAGGATTTTCGACATTTCCGGTGGTATTAGACATGGGAAGTACGGTTGCTACCAATTTTGGGGTAAACGGAATTCCCGCAAAATTTTGTATAGGAAAAGATGGTAAAATTAAATTTAAAAGCACTGGTTATCTTGGCTCAAACGATGCCATTATCAACGAAATGACCCATTGGATTACGGAAGCATCTAAATAATTTTTTCAAACCATAAACTATTCAACCCATGAAGCATTATTTCTTTGGCTTTTTGATTTTTTCAAGCCTTACTTTATTCGCTCAGACAGGAAAGACTGTGAAGCTTTTCGACGGTAAATCTACTAATGGTTGGCATACTTGGCAACAAAAAGAGGTAAAGGGCTGGCACGTGATGCATGGCGAATTAATGACACACGGTGGAAACGGTGACCTAATTTCGGACAATGAATATGGTGATTTTGAATTAACTTTTGAATTTAAAGTTGCTCCTAAGGGTAATTCAGGCTTAATTTATAAGGTTTTGGAGACGCCAGATGCTAAAAGTTCGTATATGTCGGGACCAGAATATCAAATTATCGATGACCAAAACTATCCTTCAAAAATTAAGGATTCTCAAAAAACAGGTGCTAATTACGACATGCAAGCCCCTTCAAATCTAAATGCAGTAAAGCCGGCGGGTGAGTGGAACAAGGGGAGAATTTTAGTAAAAGACAACCATGTTGAGCATTGGTTAAATGGCATAAAAGTTGTTGAGTACGAATATGGTAGTACAGATTGGATAGTGATGGTTGCCAAAAGTAAATTTGCGAATTGGGAATTTGCAAAGCCACATCACAAAGGAAAAATAGCTTTGCAAGACCATGGAGATATGGTTTCTTTCAAAAATATAAAAATTAAAGAATTATAAAAAAGAGGCTGTCTGAATTGTTCAGACAGCCTCTTTTTTTATGATATTTGTATCAATATTCCCCATAACAACAAAACTACACCTATTAATCCAACAATTCCGCCCAAAAGCCAGCCTAAAAATGGAATTAGACCTATCAATATTGAAGCTAATATAAGCAAAATTCCTAATTTCAAAGTTGAATTCAAGCCATTCCAGCCACTTCCATTTCCGGTATGGTTCATTTTGGCAAGTTTTATTATTTTTCGTGCAACAACTCGCTCCACATTCTTTTCTACCAAAGACTTTTTATAGCTTTTTTGAAAATCTTTATTTTCCATTTTATCTTCTGCTTCGATGACATTATCAGATTTTTTAAAAGAAATATTTATTTCTTCATTGATTGAAGCAGTAACATTGATGGGTTTTTCTACCTCCATTTCTCCCAAGAGAATGCTTTCCGTTTTAGGTTCTACGGCAAGAGCAATAGATTTTTTTTCTTTTACTAATACAGCATTGGGAGAAGACTGAAAATAGGCATATTGTTTCTTCTGGCATGAAACAATCAGCAGAGATACAATCAGGAAAAGTATGGTTATTTTTTTCATATTTTTATTGTTTATTTTTCATTAAGATTAGATGAAATTACGGTCTATTTGGTTGCAGAAATATCTTATTTTAATTTAGTAGCGAATGCCTTTCTAAATTTTTCCACTTTTGGTTTGACTACCAATCTACAATAGGGATTTGTGTCACCGTTCAACTCAAAATAATCTTGGTGATAATTTTCTGCCCTATAAAAGATTGATGCTGGCTCAATTGTTGTTACAATTGGATTCTCAAATACTTTCAAGTTTTCTAATGTATTTTTTATCGTTGTAGCCGATTCTTTTTGTATCTCATCGTGGAAAAACACAACCGACCGATATTGAGTGCCAATATCTTCTCCTTGCCGATTCAGTGTGGTAGGATCATGTATTTTCCAAAACACTTCCAATAGTTCTACATAAGAAACAATCGACTCATCGAAGGTTATTTGACAAACCTCCACATGCCCGGTAGTTCCGGTACAGACCTCCTTATAAGTGGGGTTTTCTTTTTCGCCACCCATGTATCCAGACTCAACCTTTGCGACACCTTGAAGCTCTTTATACACGGCCTCTACACACCAAAAACATCCTGCCCCGAATGTTGCGAGACTCATTTTATTGTTTGATTCCATTTTTATATTTTTTAGTTTAACAATTATTACTAAAAACAACAATTTATTTCATAAAATCGTTTTTTGTTGATACCTTGAAAGAATTAAAATTCTATTCGATATGTCAAATAAAGTACTCCAATCTTTTACTTTTAATGCAGAATCATTGACAGACTTTCTAAGTTTATCCACAAAAATAGAAGACATATATGTGGATAAATCAGATTATGAAAAACAACTTCAAAAAGCGAAACAATCACTTTCCGAACTACAAGAAAAGCTATTTGCCAGTGGGCAAAACACCTCACTTTTGGTGATTTTTCAAGCCCTCGATGCCGCAGGTAAAGATGGTACTATTAAGGCAATATTCTCAGACATTAATCCATTTGGTATTTCTTTTTACGCCTTTAAAAAACCTGATTCAACCGAACAAAGCCATGATTTTCTCAGAAGATTCAATCAGGTTTTGCCTCGTATGGGTAATTGGGCTGTTTTCAATCGTTCTTACTACGAAGATGTACTTGTGCCGCAGGTGCATCCAGAAATCATTGTCGATAATTCTCAATTGCCTGATTTTTTCAAAAAAGATATTTCTCAATTAATGGACAATCGATTAGTAGATATCAATAATTATGAACAATATTTACACAATAACGGCATTAGGCTTGTAAAATTTTACCTTCATCTATCAAAATCTGAACAAGCAGAGCGACTTCGTGAAAGATTAACCAATCCTGAAAAACACTGGAAATTCGACAAAAATGATGTTGTTGAGAGAAACTATTGGTCAAATTATCAAAAAGCATATTTTAGTGTCTTGAAACATACACATACCAAAATTGCCCCTTGGTTTATAATTCCTGCCGATGATAAAAAAAATATGCGATTAATAGTGATTTCAATTCTCATCGAAATTATAGAGGAAATGTTGAAAACCTCAAAACCAAAGCCACGATTTGATGACAAAGAGATTGAAATGCTATTGAATGAAATTGATAAGCAAAACAATGAATAAATTTCTTCATCGTTTTCGCTAAAATATTTCCTAATTTTACAGCTCATTAGTCAAAATCAATTATAAAATCTATCAAGTGAAGGCTCAGGATATCATTAAAATTTATGGAGAAGATAGTTTTGTTCAACATTTGCAAAACCAACTTAATAGCAATAATAATATATCTTTAAAAGGATTATCAGGAAGTTTAGATGCCCTTATTGCCGCTGTCAATTATCTCAATTCTCCAAAACATCATTTATTTATTCTGAATGACAAAGAAGACGCTGCCTATTTTTATAATGATTTACAAAATTTATTAGGAGAAGAAAATGTATTTCTTTTTCCGATGAGTTACAAAAAGGCATATCAGTATGAGTCTATCGATAATGCCAATGTACTTCAACGCTCCGAAGTACTGAATCAGCTGAATAATGATAAATCGAATCTATTGATTGTAACGTATCCCGAAGCTTTATCAGAGAAAGTTATCAATAAAAAATCTTTGTTGGCAAATACACTTCAGATAAAAGTTGGCGAAAAAATAGATGTAAATTTTATTCGAGAGTTATTAAGTTCTTATGAATTTGAAAGTACTGATTTTGTGTACGAACCGGGTCAATATTCGGTAAGGGGAGGAATTGTTGATATTTTTTCTTACGCTTCCGAATTTCCTTGTCGCATAGATTTTTTTGGCGATGAAGTCGAAAGTATTCGTTTGTTTAACCCCGAAACACAACTATCCGTTCTGTCTGTTCAATCAATCAATATTATTCCAGATGTTCAAAACAAATTAATTCAAGAAACTAGAGAGCCTTTTTTGAATTTTCTACGTGATTCAAGTTATATTTGGATAAAAGACGTAACTTTTTCACTCGAAGTCATCGAATCATGTTTCGAAAAAGTAGTTGAACAATTTCAGAATATTATTAAAAATAGTGGCAATATTCAAGTCATTCTAGAACCCGAACAATTATTTGAAACACGGCGTACTTTTTTGAATGATTTGAAAAAATATAAAATCATAGAATTTGGCACGAAAACATATTTCAAAGAGGCAGAAAAACTAGTTTATCCATCTAAAAAACAACCCTCTTTTGGAAAAGACTTTAATCTTCTTACAGAGAATGTCGCTCAAAATCAATCAGGCGATTACCAAACTTTTATTGTTTCGGATTCACTGAAACAACTAAATCGCCTTGAACGTATTTTTGAAGAAATAAATCCCAACATCCATTTCAATGCCCTCGAAATCTCGTTACGTGCAGGATTTGTAGATGAATTGACCAAAGTCGCATGCTATACAGACCATGAGATTTTTGAGCGATACCACCGATTCAAGGTTCGAGATAAGTTTAGCAAAACAAAAGCACTGACACTAAAAGAATTAAAATCACTTCAAACTGGTGATTTTGTTACGCATATCGACTATGGAATTGGTCGATTTGTAGGTCTTGAAAAAATAGTGGTGGGCGACAAAGAACAAGAAGCCGTCAGACTGGTTTATAGGGATAATGATATTTTATTAGTAAACATTCATTCTCTTCATAAAATTGCCAAATATTCTGGCAAAGAGGGTGTCCCTC
Organism: uncultured Emticicia sp.; assembly: GCA_964444025.1. Taxonomy (GTDB): domain Bacteria; phylum Bacteroidota; class Bacteroidia; order Cytophagales; family Spirosomataceae; genus Emticicia. Next base: position 18,707 of record CAYUFZ010000019.1, on the reverse strand, counting down.
CGAGCATGAACAAGCTTGGAACAGGAGATTGGGAAAACAAAAAATCCAAGGTTAAAAAGCAAGTCAAAGACATTGCAAAAGAATTAATCGGTCTTTATGCCAAACGAAGGCTTTCTCCAGGTTTTGCTTTTTCTCCTGATGGTTTTATGCAAGCAGAACTTGAGTCCTCTTTTCTTTATGAAGATACCCCTGACCAAGCGAAGGCAACATCCGATGTAAAAGAGGATATGGAAAAACCATACCCAATGGATAGATTGGTTTGTGGAGATGTGGGTTTCGGAAAAACAGAGGTTGCTATTCGGGCTGCCTTCAAAGCTGTAGCGGACAGCAAACAGGTGGCTATTCTTGTTCCGACAACGATATTAGCCATGCAACATTTTAAAACTTTTTCTGAAAGATTATCCAAATTCCCAGTTAATATTGAAGAAATTAGTCGTTTCAGAAGTACAAAAGAAATTAACCAAACGCTAAAAAATCTTAAAGAAGGAAAAACTGATATTCTCATTGGTACGCATCGAATCTTAAACAAAGACATTGTTTTTAAAGACCTTGGCTTATTGATTATCGATGAAGAACAAAAGTTTGGCGTTAAGGCTAAGGATAGACTCAAAGAAATTAAAGCAAATGTAGATGTTTTGACATTATCGGCAACCCCAATACCTAGAACATTACATTTTTCACTTCTCGGGGCTAGGGACTTATCAATCATTTCAACACCTCCTCCCAATCGTCAGCCAGTTACGACAGAAGTACATATTTTCAAGGAGGAACTGATTCGTGATGCCATTAGCTATGAATTGAAGAGAGGTGGACAAGTTTTTTTTGTTCATAATAGGGTCAATGACATCGAATCTATCGCCAATATCATTCTTCGATTAGTTCCAGATGCAAAGATAGGGATTGCCCACGGACAAATGGATGGGGATAAGTTGGAAAAAGTCATGTTGAAATTTATCGAAGGGGAATATGATATTCTTTGTTCTACGAATATCATAGAATCTGGACTAGACATCTCAAATGCCAATACGATTATTATCAACCAAGCTCAAAACATGGGAATGTCTGACTTACATCAAATGAGGGGAAGGGTAGGGCGTTCAAATCGAAAAGCTTTTTGTTATTTATTGACCCCTCCCATTTCTCTTCTTTCCAAAGATTCCCGAAAACGATTACAAACCTTGGAAGAGTTTTCGGATTTAGGAGATGGTTTTAAAGTTGCCATGAGAGACTTAGATATCAGGGGGGCAGGAAATCTATTAGGAGCTGAACAGAGTGGATTTATCAATGATTTAGGGTATGAAACGTATCATAAAATTTTAGACGAAGCGGTTCAAGAATTAAAAGAAAATGAATTTAAGGATTTATTTACGACAGATATCAGCGACACGCTTGAGTTGAAATTACCTGATTGCCAAATTGAAACAGATTTACAATTAATCATTCCTGATTATTATGTTTCTAATATATCCGAAAGGCTTTCTCTATATAATCAATTAGATAATATTGAAAAAGAGGAAGAGCTTATACAATTTAAAACAGGGATAATTGATAGATTTGGACCTCTTCCAAATGAAGTTGAAAATTTATTTAAAATCGTGAAAGTCAGATGGAAAGCCGAAATCATTGGGTTTGAAAAACTGACTTTGAAAAACAATATACTAAAAGCATATTTCGTTTCTCAAGAGCGAACAGAATATTTTCAAACCGACAAGTTTGGCAAAATTCTTGATTATATAAAAACAAACCCCAAAACTTGTTCTATCAAAGAAATTAAATCAAAATTGGTTTTAACTGTCGAGAAAGTTAATTCAATTGATGGCTTAGATAATTTGTTGAATAAAATTATCAATAAATGATATTTTTTGTTCGGGGGTTTGAATTACTTAATTTTGTGAAATTTTAACAAAAATAATTCCGAAGATGAAAAAACTACTTTTTAGTTCGACTGCGGTTGCCATAGCTTTATCGCTGACGCTGAGCGGTTGTTCGAGCAAAAAGAAAGCCTCAAGCATTAATCCCGGTAATAAAAGTACAGCCACGGGAATTGCTTATGCCACAAAAACTAAGAAAGGTAAAAAACCAGAGGGTCTTGAAGTTCGAGATTTCAAAGGTCAACCGGCAGGTCCTAATATGGTTTTTATTGAAGGGGGGCGATTTACGATGGGAACGGTAGAGGAAGATGTTACTTTCGCTCGTGATAACTTGGAAAGAACTGTCACTGTTTCTTCTTTCTACATGGATGAAACAGAAATTAGCAATCTGCATTGGATGGAGTATCTCCATGCGATTCAAAAAGATTCTTCTCAAGAATTCTATGAATCTGCTCTGCCAGATACTACTGTATGGATGAGTAAGCTATCTTTCAATGACCAATTTACTGAGCAATATCTTAGATACCCTGGCTTCCGAATGTATCCTGTTGTTGGTGTCTCTTGGGTTCAGGCCTCTGATTACTGTAAATGGAGGACTGGTGCCGTAAATAATGAAATGGCAAAACGCTTCGGAGATAATCCGAAATCAAAGTCGGGTGGGTTGGCATTTGGAAAGAAAAAAGACAAAAAACCAGAAGCTCCTGCTCCTAAATCAACTGGTAGATTGGCTATTGAAACCGGAAATGTGTTACCAGCTTACCGACTTCCTACGGAAGCTGAATGGGAATATGCTGCTAAAGCCATGATTGGCACACAATATATGGACGAAAATCAAGGTAATCAAAGAATTTATCCTTGGGATGGCTCGTCTATGAGAAATAGCAAAGGTAGAACCAAAGGAACGATGTTGGCGAATTTCAAACGTGGACGAGGAGACTATGCGGGTATTGCGGGTCACCAAAACGACAAAGGAACAATTACTGTTGAAGTATATGAATTCCCACCAAATGATTTTGGCTTATATAATATGGCAGGAAATGTAAACGAGTGGGTTTATGATTTATATCGTCCAAATTCTTATCAAGATGTCAATGACTTAAATCCAATTCGTAGAAATGATTATATGGATGAAGAAAAGCTGTATGACAAGACTGGATATAACTCATTGATTGATAATAAGTTGCGTGTTTACAAAGGTGGTTCGTGGAACGATGTTGCTTATTGGTTGTCGCCAGGTACACGTAGATATTTAGACCAAGATTCATCTACTTCGACCATCGGCTTCCGTTGTGCAATGATTGCCATTGGGCCAAAAGGAAAGAGAAAACTTTAATCTTTAGAATGATTATGAAAAAGGGTTATCATTTTTGATAACTCTTTTTTTTTATGCAGCTGCCAACGTCAATACATTAACTTCCAACGCTCCGTTTTCCAACAATGTAATTGCCAAAGACTCAATTGTTGCTCCGGTAGTCAATACGTCATCCACAATGGCAACTCTCTTCCCCATAATTTTGTCTTTTGCTTTCACTTCAAATATATGCTCAACATTTAAAAAACGCTCCATACGGCTTTTTTTTGTTTGGGTCGAAGTGATTGTATTTCTTATCACCAAATCGTCGCTGTATGGGACATTCAGAACCATCGACAAACCGGTGGCAATACATGCGGCTTGATTATAGCCTCTCTGCTCTTTTTTCCCAGAATGCAATGGCACGGGAATCAATAATTCTATTTGATTTTCGTTAAATAAAAATTTAAGTTCATTTCCAAAAAGCTTACCAAGTAAAATGCCAATTTCTGGTTTATTTTGATACTTTAATTGATGTAAAAGCTTTTGAACTTTTCCTTTTTTTGTAAATTTCAAAAAGGTTATTGTATTTTTGATTGCTACTTTACCAAAAAATTTACTTGCCAAATTTTTATCTTTAAAATTGACAGAATCTGACTTAGGTAAATCGAGCAAACAATGAACACAAATAATATTTTCATTGGAAAGCATTGCTTGACCACATGCTTCGCATGGCCTTGGATAGATAATATCCAATAAATGAGAGAACCATTTCATTTTGTTTGTAGTATGTTTGTAAAAAAATCAATATTTATGGGCAACAATTTGATTCTGCAAGAAAAATGGAATAGTTTATTACACTTTCTGCACCAAAGTTTTGGAAAAAAACCAAAAGATTTGAATGCGGTTCTTTTCATCATTGGTGTGCAAGAATTGGGACAAGGTAAGAAAAATTTTACAAAAGAACAAAAACAAGATTTATTGCATATTGCTGTTTGTAAGGTACTTAGTTTGGGTGGATACTACGAACTCAATGGACTCGATAAGGATGGGTGGCCTCATTGGAATTTGATTCAGCCACTCCCAAATTTTGATTTGGTATTACAAGAAGAATTATTGAAAGAATTTATCATTAAATACTTTGTTGAAGAAATAGGATTACATATATAAAACATTGACTATCAGATAATTATAAAATGAAAATAATTTCTTACAATGTAAACGGGATTCGTGCCGCTATAAATAAGGGATTGCTCACTTGGTTGAAAACAAGCAATCCTGACTATTTATGTCTTCAAGAAATCAAATTACACGAAACCAGTCTTGTCGCTCCTTATTTTGAAGATTTGGGCTATCATTGTTATTGGTATCCCGCACAAAAAAAAGGGTATAGTGGAGTGGCAATACTTAGCAAAGAGAAGCCTCAATATGTAGAATATGGTATCGGACACGAGCTTTTTGATGCAGAGGGGAGGGTTATCAGGGCTGATTTCCAAAATTTTTCATTGATAAGTGCTTATTTCCCTTCTGGTTCTTCGGGTGATGAAAGACAACAGATAAAAATGGATTTTTTATCTGTTTTTGCTAATTATGTTGCTGAACTCAAACCACAATTCCCTCATTTGATTATCAGCGGAGATGTGAATATTTGTCACCAAGCGATTGATATTCACAACCCCAAATCTAATGCCAATTCATCTGGTTTTTTGCCAGAAGAACGAGAATGGCTCGGTTCTTTTTTAGATTTAGGATTTATTGATACATTTAGATTTTTTCACCAAGACCCACATCAATATACTTGGTGGTCTTATCGTGCTGGAGCTAAACAAAAAAATTTAGGTTGGCGAATTGATTACCACTTTGCTGATTGTAGCCTTCAATCTCTCATTCATAGTGCCTCTATTCATCCTGACCAAGTGATGTCAGATCACTGTCCGATAGAGCTTTGTCTTCATTTCTAACTAGAACCTTAAAATTATTGTTATACTATGTCAAATTCACTTCAATATATCCTCTCAAAAATACATGATTTCAAAAGAAAATATTATAAAAATCTTTTGATAAAGGGTATCTTTTCTTCAGTGCTTTTATTACTAACAGCCTTTTTATTGTTCAATGTTCTTGAATATGTCGGAAGATTTGGGTCATTTATGAGGGCGATTTTTCTCATTAGTTTTATTGTGATGCTTGCATATTCAATTATTTTTTGGGTACTAAAGCCTATTCTTTTTTTATTCAAAATTGGAGAACCACTTACCGATACGCAAGCTGCGATCGAAATCGGGCGGTTCTTTCCAGAAGTAGGGGATAGATTATTAAACACATTGCAACTGGCACAATTGAGCGAAGAAGAAAATTCTTTACTTCAAGCAAGTATCAACCAAAAAACAAATGAACTGAAATTTATAAAATTCACAGATGCCATCAAAATTGAAGAAAATAGAAAATATTTAAAATACCTGTTGCCCCTCGCAATAATCTTCTTCATTATTCTAATTTTATCGCCTGGTTTTTTTAAAAAAAATTCAGAGAGAATTGTCTATTTTCAAAAAAGTTTTGCAGAAGAAGCTCCTTTCAAATTTCAGATATTAAATAAAGAATTAGTAGCTATCAAAAATGAAGATTTTACGATTCGACTTGCTTTGATTGGCAATACCATTCCAGAGTCTGTTTATCTGGTTGCACATGACAGAAAATACAAAATGCAAACAAGCGATTCGAAAAATTATAGTTTTACTTTCTCAAAAGTTCAAGAATCCATTGACTTTCATTTCATTGCTTCTGGTTTTCAATCTAATTCATTTGAATTGGAGCTTGTCAATAAACCTAATTTACTCTCTTTCGATGTTGAATTAGAGTATCCTTCTTATTTGAACAAACCCTCCGAAAAGCTTGAAAATGTAGGAAATTTGCTAATTCCCGAGGGTACACAGGTGTTGTGGAATTTTAAATCTGCCAATACTGATTCTTTGATTGTCCAATTTGATGGAGAAAAAGGTTTATTGGCAAAAGATGGATTTGGGGATAATTTTTCGTTTCAGAGAATGTTAAAAAAATCAGGGAATTATAAAATTTTATTAAAAAATCAAGCAATTAGAAACAGTGAAAATATTGAATTTTATATAAATGTAATACCCGACCGATACCCTCAAATTCAAGTAGAACAATTGAAAGATACTACTTTATTCAATTTTATTGCCCTTGGGGGAAATATTTCAGATGATTATGGGTTACAAAAATTCAAGCTTTTTTATCGTATTGCCAATGGAACAAATTCGTCTAATTTTACAGAAGCTTCTATTCCTTTTAATCAATCTCAGGTTTCTCAGAGTTTCTATTATCAACTATCTTTAAATTCGCTCCTATTAAGCCCTGGAGACAAAGTTGAATACTTTCTTCAGCTATGGGATAATGATGGCGTAAATGGCTCCAAAAGCACCAAAACCCCCGTTCTATCCTTTTCATTGCCATCTATTCAGAAATTTGAGGCAGAAGTTGAAAAAAGTTCTGAAACAACAGAAAAAATGTTGGAAAAATTGAACGAAAAATCCAAGAGACTCAAAGCCGAATTAGCTTCTTTAGAAAATAAATTGAAATCGAAAAAGGAGTTAGATTTTCAGGAAAAAAAGCAATTAGAAGAATTGATTAAGAAAAGAGAGGAATTGTCGGATGAAATGAAGAATCTTCAGAAACAATTTCAGCAACTACAAGAAAAATCTAATCGTTTTCAGCAGCAGTCTCCAGAACTACAAAAGAAGATGGAGATGTTAGATAAATTGATGAAAGAGGTCATGAACGAAGAAACTCAAAAACTTTATGAGGAGTTGAAGCAAATGTTGGATAAAGATACCAATGAAAAAACCATCGAACAACTAGAAAAACTTAAAAATCAAGAACGAAATTTAGATAAAGATATTGATAGAACATTAAAGCTGTTCAAACAATTACAATTGCAACAAAAGACAGAAAAAGTGGCAAATGACTTAGAAAAGCTTGCTGAAAAACAAGAAAATTTAAGCAATCAAAGCGAAAAAAACCAGACAGATGACCTTAAACAAGAACAAGAAAAACTTTCAAAGGAATTTGAAAATAAAAAAGATGATTTGAAAGACCTTGAAAAAATGGCAAAAGAAATTAAAAAAGAAATCGATACCAAAGAGGAGGAACAAAAAAATATTTCGGAAGAACAAAAACAAGCCGAAAAGAATTTAGAAAACAATGATGCAAAGTCTGCTGCCAAAAATCAGAAAAAAGCAGCTAAAAAAATGAAAGACATGGCAAGTGAGATGAAGCAAGCCATGAAAAACCAGCAATCAATCGAAATGAATGAGGATTTAGAGGCTTTGCGTGCAATTTTAGAAAACTTAGTTAAGCTTTCTTTTGACCAAGAAAGAATTATGAAGGACATTAGAACAACCAATTTATCAGACCCTAGATTTGTAAAACTTTCGCAAGACCAACTAAAATTGCAAGATGATTCAAAAGTCATCGAAGATAGTTTGTATGCACTATCCAAAAGAGTGCTTCAAATCCAATCATTTGTGACTCGAGAATTAACCTCTATGCGAAATTATATTGATGAAAGTGTAAAAATAATCAAAGAACGTAAGCTTAATGTTGCGGCTTCTAAACAGCAATTTGCCATGACATCGATAAATAATTTGGCATTAATGCTCAATGGAACATTCTCACAAATGCAGGACATGATGGCAAATGCAATGCCAGGTATGGGGAAAAAGCAAAATAAAGGAAAAAACAAAAGTCCAATGTCCATCGGACAAGCACAAGAAAAGCTCAATCAATCCATGGAAAAAGCATCTAAATCAGGACAAAGTGGAAAAGGATTGTCGGAAGCTGCAGCAAAATTGGCACAAGAACAAGCCATGTTAAGAAAACGTATTCAAGAGCTACAAGAAGAATTAAAAGGAACAGAATTAGGAAAAAAACTAGGAGGGGAGTTAAAGGAATTAGAAAAACGCATGGATGATAATGAGACAGACTTGGTAAACAAACGTATCAATCCAAACCTCATCAATCGCTCAAGAGAAATACAAACAAGGCTACTGGAGGCAGAAAAAGCTATCCAACAACAAGAAGAAGACCCCACTCGAAAGGCGAAGACTGCTCAACAATTCAATAGAAATTCTCCACCAGAATTAGAAAAATTTCTGAATGATAAACAAAAGCAAGTAGAATTGATACGCACCGTTCCGCCTAGCTATTCGCCATTTTATAAAAAACAAACTGATAATTATTTTAGAAAAATCAAATAAAACATTTTATTGTTTAATTTTGCAAGGACGTTTCTAACGTCCTTTTTTTATTTATTGAAAAGAAATCTTTTTGTTTTATTCTTGTTTATATATCAACAATGATATCAACATCTTTCAACAAGGCACAAATCAAACACTTTGGGATTATTTAAGTCATTAATCAAATAAATCAATTAACAGTTCCACGTGAAACAAGTGTATTTACTCGTAAAAAATCATCAAATATGTTTCACGTGAAAATATAAATTATAAAAAATATGTTTAAAGAATATGATGTGATAGTAGTAGGGGGGGGGCATGCTGGCTGTGAAGCGGCTACTGCAGCGGCCAACATGGGTTCTTCGGTATTGTTAATCACGATGAATATGCACACCATCGCCCAAATGTCGTGCAATCCTGCCATGGGTGGCGTTGCCAAGGGACAAATTGTACGGGAAATCGACGCATTAGGAGGGCAATCGGGAATCATCAGTGACAAAACAATGATTCAGTTTAGAATGCTTAATCGTTCTAAAGGACCCGCTATGTGGAGCCCTAGATGCCAGAGTGATCGCATGTTGTTTGCTCTAGAGTGGAGAAATACGATGGAACAAACTCGAAATTTAGACTTTTGGCAAGAAATGGTCGAGGGATTGATTATTAAAAACAAAAGAGTCATCGGCGTCAAAACATCTCTCGGTGTTCAAATTTATGGAAAATCAGTAGTGTTAACAAATGGGACTTTTTTGAATGGAAAAATTCATATAGGCGAAAAAAGTTTCGGAGGCGGTAGGACAGGGGAGAAGGCGGCCCATGGAATTACAGAACAATTAATCGAATTAGGCTTTGAATCAGGACGAATGAAGACCGGAACTCCTCCAAGAATTGACGGAAGGTCCTTAAATTGGGATTTAATGGAAGAGCAGAAAGGGGATGAATTTCCTGAAAAATTCTCCTACACTGATACCCCAAAGCTCAACAAACAAAGAAGCTGCTATATTACCTATACCAATGAAGAGGTTCATCAAGTTTTAAGAAAAGGATTTGACAAGTCCCCCATGTTTAGTGGAAGAATAAAGGGTCTTGGACCAAGATATTGCCCATCCGTGGAAGATAAAATAAACCGATTTGCAGATAAAGATTCTCACCAAATATTTGTGGAACCCGAAGGTTGGGATACCGTAGAAATGTATATCAATGGGTTTTCAACGTCTTTGCCAGAAGAAATTCAATATGAAGCACTGACAAAAATTAGAGGATTTGAAAACGTAAAAATGTTTCGTCCGGGTTATGCCATTGAATACGACTTTTTCCCTCCAACTCAATTAAAATTGACATTAGAAACACATCTGATAGAAAATCTATATTTTGCTGGACAAATAAATGGCACCACTGGGTACGAAGAAGCCGCCTCTCAGGGGCTCATGGCTGGAATAAATGCCCACAATAAAGTACATGAAAAAGAAGCGTTTATATTGAAAAGAAATGAAGCCTATATTGGGGTTCTCATTGATGATTTGGTAAATAAGGGGACAGATGAACCTTATCGAATGTTTACTTCCAGAGCAGAATTCCGAACATTGCTCCGACAAGATAATGCCGATATTCGATTAACGGAAAAAGCATACAAAATTGGATTAGCAAAGGAAGCAAGAATGGAAAGAATGATGCAAAAGAAAAATAAAGCAGAGTCTATCGTTCAAGAAATAAAAACACAGAAAATTAGCCCAGACGAAGCCAATAATTACTTAGAAAGCATTCATTCGTCCGCTTTAAGAGAAAAATCGTCTTTCTACAATATTCTGAAACGCCCTGAAATCGATATTCATCACATAAAAGAGTTGAGCGAAAATATAAATAATTATCTTACTCAATTCGATGATGAAATAATTGAGCAAGCTGTTATTCAGGTAAAATATGAAAGCTATATAGAAAAAGAACTTCTAATGGCCGAAAAAATGTCGAGACTTGAAGATTTACATATCAATCCTAATTTTGATTATGAAAAATTAAGCTCCATCTCGATTGAGGCTAGACAAAAACTTAAGAAAATAAAACCCCAAACACTCGGACAAGCATCCAGAATTAGTGGTGTTTCACCATCTGACATCTCAGTAATCATGATTCATTTGGGTAGATAAAATAAATCAGTCATTCTTAAAGAACCCTCGAAATCTTGAGGGTTTTATTTTATACAACTATGAAAAATATATATTTAAGCTTATTTTCAATATCCATTTTACTGACAGCTTGTGCTCAGTTTGTTGCTCCTACTGGAGGGAAAAGAGATGAGATGCCGCCCAAACTAATCAATTCAATTCCTAAAAATGGGCAAAAATTGTACAAAGAAAATACAATGGTTTTGGAATTTGATGAATTAGTAGATGCCTCAAGCTTGCGTCAAGAATTATTAATTACACCCGAAACCGAAGGAGGATTTGAAATTAAAACAAAATCAAATAGGGTTCAGATAAAGTTTTCTAATCAATTCAAAGACAGCACTACCTATACCCTCAATTTCCGTAAGGGTATCAAAGACCTGAACGAAAGAAATGAAACAAGAAATCTAATGCTAGTTTTCAGTACCGGAAATATCATAGATTCTCTTAAAATAGCTGGTAATATCAAAAGTTTGAAAAATAATTTACCCATATTGGATGCACTGGTAGGACTATATTCGACAAAAGATAGCATTAATATTAAAAAGAATAAGCCTGATTATTTTATAAAAACAGATTCAAGTGGAAACTTTTCTTTTGAAAACATCAAATCTGGCTCATATAGGGTGTACTCTTTTGTAGATAAAAATAATAACCTAAGATACGACCCCAAATCTGAGTCAATAGGTTTTTTGAAAGATACCATTCAACTAAACAAGCATCTAAAAAATATAATAATAGCCATTTATGAGGCAAATAATGAAAAACCTAAAAATATCAAAACAATACAAAGGGTAGAGGATTTTAGTATTTTATTTGATAAAAGCATCAAAGATTACCAAATTGGCTTTGAAAATCCAAATGATAGCCTACCGTATTTAATGTCAAAAAAAGAACTGAAATTCTTCAATACCATCAACACAAACGATACCATCCCCGTTCGAATCATGGTAGCCGATTCCAATGGAAATCAGTTGATGTTTGGACAGAAAATAAAATTTAGAGAAAACAACATCAAAAAGAAAGGAAAGCAAGAAAATTTCGATTTCGATATTTCTGTCAGAAATGGACAAGACATTGAAAAAAATATACTGTTGGATTTTGAATTCAAATTTCCGATTACTCAACTAAATCCACAAAAAATAATAATTAAAGAAGACACTGTCAATCAAATTGATATTCAAGAACAAGATCTCCTTTGGAATAAATCAAAAACAAAACTATCGTTTAGAAAACAAATCAATGCAAAAAAAGAGCTTACGATTAAGCTACAAACTGGGGCATTTATAAATTTCAAGGGCGATTCCAGTAAAAATTATGTACAAAGAAATCCAATATTAAAACCAGAAAATTACGGATTAATAGAAGGGAGCCTATCAAAAGCCAATAATAATAAAATTATACAATTAATAAACGAAAAATATGAAGTAGTGCTAGAACAAATCACGAAAGAAAAATTCTTGTTTAAAAACGTGAAACCAGGCATGTATTTAATTAGAGTCATTGATGACATCAATGAGAATGGTTTTTGGGATTGTGGCAATGTTGAAAAAGAAATAGAAGCAGAAAAAATTACGTTTTTTAATGAACCCATTAAGGTAAAAAGTAATTTTGAAATACGAAATTTGTTGATAAAATAACAATTATCAATAAAGGTCAATTCAAAATAAAAAATATACAATAAAAATTGTGGATATTTATGTGGATTAAATATGAATTACGTGTATAAATACGTTGAAAGAGTGATGATTAAAATTTACAATCGGTGCATAACTATGTGGGAATGTGGATAAGAGCGGAAAGTACCCACTTATCCTCAATCCACATCGTGTGAATCAACGTGGATAAGTAGTGTGGATAAAGAAATATATTTCAACATGCCTACTTCCAAAAATAATGTGAATAACTTTGAGTAGTCTAATTATCAAGTATTTATATGTGGACGAATTAAAAAAATCTGTTGATAACGTTTTGATAACAAATGAAAATAGTCGAAACAATATCCACACAATTTATTTATACACATTTCCACATCCTTAGTAAATAAAATAGTAAAAATTTAAAATATATTTTATCTTCTTTTTTATGTGTCGGACATTGATTGTATTAACATTGGTATTTTTTCAATTTTTAGGAATGGCTCAAGATATTGACGTTGCCAACCAATATCTCAAGCAGGGAGAATATGAAAAAGCAAAAGGGCTTTATCAAAAAATTATAAAAGATAAATCAGGGGCGAGGTTTGTCCATGATAATTACATGGAATGTTTACTCAAACTGAAAAATTGGGAAGAAGCGTCTAAATATTTAAAAAAACAAATTAAATCAGAGCCTGAAATAATTAAATACCGTGCTGAGTATGTTTTTTTATTAGAAATTAGCAATGAAACAAAAACAGCCACAACAGAAATGAATGAGTTGATTGATATAGCAGCAAAGCAAGAAAATACAACGTATGAATTACAAGAGTTATTATTGAAAAAATCTAAATATGAACAAACCATAGAACTACTACAAAAAGCAAGAGTTCAGACAAAAGACAATCATAAATTTTCTATTCTGATGGCTAGGGCTTATTTGATGAATGGGCAAAAAGATAAAATGCTGGAAGAATTATTAATTTTTGGAAATACAGATGGTAATATAGACTATGTCAAAGCAACGATTCAGGATAACTTCAAAACAGATGAAGAAATCAAAGTGCTTGAGAAGGGGCTTTATAGTGCCGTACAGCGATTTCCTGGAGAAGCATACTACGTTGACCTATTGGTATGGTATTTGGTTCAACAGAAGGATTTTTATAAAGCTTTTATTCAGGCAAGGGCATTGGATAGAAGATTGAAGTTAGAAGGCTCAAAAGTCTTTGATTTGGCTCAGATTGCTTTAAGCAATAAAGATTTTAAAAGTGCTGTGACAATGTATGAATATATTTTAAAAGAATATCCACATGGACAATATTACAGCACGGTCAGACGATTAAGTATTTATTGCAGAGAAGAATTGGTAAAAAGCACTTTCCCCATTAATAAAACAGATATTATAGGGCTAATTAATGATTATCAAAACTTATTTATTGAATTAGGTAAAAATCCAAAGACAATGGAGGCTTTGCGAAATACAGCTCATTTGTATGCCTTTTATTTGAATGAAAAAGACACCGCCGTAGCAATCCTTGAAACAGCCATCATAATAGCTGGACCTGATAGTTATTTCAAAGACAATTGTAAGCTCGATTTGGGGGATATCTATTTATTAAAAAACGAACCATGGGAGGCTACATTGCTGTACTCTCAAGTTGAAAAAACACAAAAAGAAGACATATTAGGACAAGAAGCAAAACTAAAAAATGCAAAACTTCAGTATTTTCAGGGAAATTTTGAGTTGGCAAAAGAAATTTTAGACATATTAAAAAAAGCCACCACTAGAGAAATAGCTAATGATGCTTTGCAATTGGGATTATTAATTCAAGATAATACAGGTTTGGATACGACTGAAACTGTCATGAAAGAGTATGCCTCCATAGAACTCTTATTTTTTCAGAATGAATACAACCGTGCATTAGACAAACTAAATCAATTGTATCAGTCCAATATGTATCATTCGCTGGCAGATGAAATGCTTTGGTTGAGGGCAAATGCTCTATTAAAATTAAATAAAACAGAAGAAGCCTTGCTTGCCTTAGAAACAATCAGAAAAAACTTTGCAACCGACATTTTAGCAGATGATGCCACCTATTTAGAAGCCGAATTATACGAACAAAAATTGGGTGATAAAACCAAAGCTATGGAATTGTATAAAGAAATTCTAAAAAACTTTCCAGGCAGTATTTATGGGGCAGAGGCAAGAAAAAAATTCAGGCAACTAAGAGGAGATGTTGTTTATTAATAAAATGTTAATGCAATAATTTATAAATAAAAAAATCGTTTTAAATTCAAATAAAAAAACGACTATGAAATCTAACCTTATTGCATTGATACTACTTGTTTTATTAAAAAATACCGTTTTAGCTCAAGAAAAAATTCAAACATTGGGATTGAATTATTCTGGAAAAAAAATCAATGAAAAAGCATTTTGCAGCCAATTTAGTTTTCGTTCAAAAGAAGTTGCAGAAAAAGCCGTAGATGAAATTGTACGAAGAAGTGGGCTAAAAAGAAATTTCTACGTGATGGAATGTCCAAACACAGACAATTGTTTTGCTGCCGTACAAGGGCAAACAAGAATCATTGTCTATGATGGAGCATTTATGAAAAAAGCCAATGATTTGTCGAAATCCGACTGGGGAGCCTTGAGTATATTGGCACATGAAATCGGACATCATTTGCAAGGGCATACGATTATTGAGGGAGGAAGTGACCCTGTAAAAGAGCTTGAAGCAGATGAGTTTTCGGGTTTTGTAATGTATCAAATGGGGGCATCACTCAAAGATGCTCAAGCTGCAATTTATAAACTAACAACCGATTATGATGGAGGAACTCACCCTCCAAGAAGCAAAAGGTTAGCCGCAATCAAAAAAGGATATGATAATGCTCAAGAATTATATCCAAACATCAAAAAAAATGATGGCAGTATTGTCAAATCAAATGAAAATAAACCTAATGTGATTGACTTAGAAAATAAAACCGAAAATACGGAGGCTAAACCTATTGAAAAAGTAACGATAAACATTCCAGAATCCAAAACCAATTCGGAGAATATCAGTAAGAAAAATCCATGTTTTGAAGGAGATTGTCAAAATGGATATGGAAAAATGATAAATGTAAAAACCGAAGAAAAGTATGAGGGAGAGTGGAAAAACGGCAAGAGAGAAGGAAGAGGAGTAGAATATTATAAAAATGGGGAAAAGAAATATCTTGGAGCGTTTAAAAATAGTAAATACGAAGGAAATGGGACATTTTATTACGAAAATGGCGATAAATATGTAGGTAGGTTTAAAAATGGAATGATGAATGACCCCAAAGGATACTTTATTTTCAATAATAATACCAGATTGGTAGTCAATATTCAGAACAATATAAAAAATGGAAAAGGGATGAGAATTTATCCAGATGGAAGAAGAGAGGAGGTTCATTTTGTGGATAATTCAGAAGTCAAATAGTTCGTTTGAAAGATTAAAAATAAACTTACCAAAGCCAAAATTAAGCATATTTGAAAATTTGAAAACAAAAATTTATATCTTTGTGGCTCAAATATACAATACCTAATTATGTCTTGGTTTAAAAGAACAGATAAGGGGATACAAACTCCTACGGAAATGAAACGGGAAGCCCCGGACGGGCTTTGGTATCAGTGTCCAAATTGTAAAAAAGCAATGCATACAAGAGAGCATAAAATCAACTCGTTTACTTGTATAAGTTGCAATTACCACGAAAAAATTGGCTCAGAGGCTTATTTTCAATTATTGTTTGATAATGGTAATTATACAGAATTAGATGAGAATTTGAAATCAGGAGACCCACTAAAATTCACTGATACGAAATCATATAAAGAGAGGGTACGATTAACTGAAAAAAAATCAGGGCTGAAAGATGCAGCTAGAACAGCTTATGGCAAAATTGATGAGTTGGATTTGGTCATAACTTGTATGGACTTTGGTTTTATTGGAGGCTCAATGGGGTCGGTTGTTGGAGAGAAAATTGCCAGAGGAATATCATTTGCAATCGAAAAAAGAATGCCTTTTCTAATGATTTCAAAATCGGGAGGAGCAAGAATGATGGAAGCGGGTTTTTCTCTGATGCAAATGGCAAAAACTTCGGCCCGATTAGCACAATTATCAGAAGCTAAATTGCCTTATATTTCATTACTTACAGACCCTACTACTGGTGGAGTCACGGCATCTTACGCCATGTTGGGAGATTTTAATATATCGGAGCCAGAGGCATTGATTGGTTTTGCTGGGCCTAGAGTGATTAAAGAAACCATCGGAAAAGAATTGCCTAAAGGCTTTCAAACTGCCGAATTTGTGTTGGAACATGGTTTCTTGGATTTTATAGTAGATAGAAAAGATTTGAAGGATAAATTGGCAAGCTTATTAAGAATG
>CAYUFZ010000019.1:0-2087 GCA_964444025.1 uncultured Emticicia sp. | reverse complement strand
GAGAATCATACATCATCCCATCTTATGCAATTATTACCTCACTTACCGCTGTAATGCTGCTTGCAGTTTCTGTGATATATGGGAAAAACCCTCACCTTATATTTCAATCAATGATTTTCGACAAAATTTGTTAGACCTAAAAAAACTAGGTGTCAAAGTAATTGATTTTACCGGGGGAGAACCATTATTACACAGAGATTTACCTTTGTTTTTGGAGGAATCAAAAAAAATGGGAATGATTACGACAGTGACAACCAATGCATTGCTTTATCCAAAATATGCTTTTGTCCTTAAAGGATTGATAGATATGCTTCATTTTTCGTTGGATTCACCTGATGAAAAAGAACACAATGAATCAAGAAAGGTTAAATGTTTTGACAAAGTGATGGAGTCAATCGAAATTGCAAAAAGTATCGGAGAACGACCAGATATTTTATTCACGGTCTTTGAAAATAATGTGGATAAGATTGAAGAAGTGTGGAAAAACATCACCATGCCGAATAATTTATTATTAATAATTAACCCAGTATTTGATTATAATAATTTAGTAACTAATAATAATCTAAGTGAAACATCACTAAAAAAGCTTATTTGGTGGGGAAAACAAAAAAAAGTATATCTGAATGAAGCTTTTGTTGAATTACGGAAAAATGGGGGAAATAATGTGGATAACCCTGTCTGTAAGGCAGCATCTAGTTCGGTTGTTATATCTCCAGAAAATGAATTGATATTGCCATGTTATCATTTAGGAATCGAAAAGTTTAAAATTACGGGTAATTTATTTGATTTGTATCATTCGGATAAAGTACAAGCATTAATTAAACAAGAAGGGAGATATGATGCTTGCGAAGGGTGCGTAATTAATTGTTATATGCAACCATCGTTTGCGGTTGAATTAAATAAATATTTTTGGAAATCACTTCCAAGTACCATTAAATATAATATTATCAAAGGTACTTGGAAGCAATTGATATGACTTATTTTTTGGGTTTAGCTTTGGATTTATCGATGATGGTTTGTGCTGAACTAACAGCCGATAATCCAAAGAAGCCTAGGGCTTTTTTATCTGATTTAGGATTGAGATTGATGAGGTTAGATGGTAGATTACTCAAAGGTGTAGCAAAAAGCCCTCCATTTCGGCTAATTTGCTGTATCCCTTGTAAATAATAAAATTGCTCCACCCCGATAGAGTAAATATCCACATTTAGGGTATCCTTATCCACTAAAAGCTGGTTGCTTATTCCTGAGCGTATCGGTAAAATAAACATTAAACCATCTGTTTTGGAGCCTGGCGAAAAACCTGCATCATAAGCGAGGTTTAGTTGTTGGGTATTTTGTGAATATTGATGATTAATCTCAGATTTTATCCAATAACAATCTCCTTCTCCTTCAAAATCTTTTGCATAAAACTGTGGAACAAATCCTTCTTTAGGTCCATTTTCAGGAGCAAAGGCGAGTGACTCTGTTTCATAAGTGATGGAGTCAATCTTAGGTACTCTATTTAGTTTGGCTATTGAGTAATATTCTTCGTTTTGGTATTTTATGTAAAGTGCATACCGTGAACCAACCCGATTCAATTCATTATTTTTAGGGAAATAGGTATAAATGCCATTATTCTTCAAATCTTTGAATTCGAAAGCTACGCTATCCTCATTGAAAATCTTAACTGTTGCCCCAAGGGCAGGCTTAAACATCGCATTATCAAAATATCCTTGCGAGAGATTTAGCTTTATTGACTGTGTTTGATTGAGATTCGTAATCATGGCATCAACCGACAATTGACTGATACCTTCTTTTACTTTTAGTTGAACTACATCTTCACAGGATGCTACCAAAATAGCAATGCAGAAAAAAGCCATTATTTTAATATTTTTTTTCATAAAATAGTTGTTTAGAATTTGAAATTATAAGTTACAGCAGGAATAATTGAGCCAAAAACAGCATATCGTATGGCTTCTGTTTGTAGATAGTTTGTTTCATTTTGACGAACATAAACAGAAAAGGGGTTGCGACGATTGTAAAGATTATAAATAGAAAATACTATTTCTCCTTCTCCTTTATGAAAAAAGGCATGTTTGGTTTTCTTT
>CAYUFZ010000018.1:0-24065 GCA_964444025.1 uncultured Emticicia sp. | reverse complement strand
GGATAATCCAAGATATTCATGGCAAGAAACGTATTTTATTTGCAAAGTTTTGCGAAAATTGATGAAAAATAATGCGTTTTTTAAAGGCTTTTTGCTAATTTCACGTTTAAAATAATTTAGATTCAGATAGTTATCGACAATTACATGGAAAATTCGCAAGTTTTACATAAAAAGATTAAGGAAGTTTTTTCAGAAACAGGTAAAGTCGTCATAGGACAAGAGCGGTTAATCAACAGATTGTTGATAGGTTTGTTTACGGGTGGGCATATTTTATTGGAAGGAGTACCAGGGTTGGCTAAAACCAAAACCATCAATACTTTGGCAAAAGTGCTCGATTTGGGTTTCAATAGGATTCAGTTTACACCGGATTTATTACCAGCAGATTTGGTTGGAACGATGATTTATAACCAAAAATCGGGAGACTTTGAGGTAAAAAAAGGGCCAATTTTTGCAAACTTAATTTTAGCAGACGAAGTGAATCGTGCACCTGCCAAGGTTCAATCGGCTTTGCTGGAATCGATGGCAGAAAAACAAGTATCTATCGGTGATGAAACCCACCAATTGGATAGACCATTTATGGTCATGGCAACCCAAAATCCGGTCGAGCAAGAAGGAACATATCCTTTGCCCGAAGCCCAAGTGGACAGATTTATGATGAAGGTATTTGTGGATTACTTGAGTAAAGAGGATGAATTGGAAATGGTTCGAAAAATTAGTAATTTAGATGGCAAATATTCTCCAAAACCCATTTTAAATAAAGCCGAAATTGCGGCAATCGGACAAGAAATCAATAAGATTACGATATCCGAAATGCTTGAAAAATATATTATCGAGCTAGTTTTTGCTACTCGCCGTCCGATGGAATATGGCTTAAAGGACGAAGCGAAATATGTGCAATTTGGGGTTTCACCTCGTGCAGGCATTGCTCTTTATAATGCGGCAAAAGCTTTGGCATATTTCGACGAGCGGGATTATGTTCTGCCCGAAGATATTAAAGCTTTGGTATATGATGTGTTCAATCACCGAATTATACTAAATTATGAGGCGGAGGCGGATAGATTTACGAGTAAGGAAGTAATTGATAATATACTCAGAAAAGTAGCAATCGGAAGATAATCTTGGCACAGCAATCTATTCATCAATAACTAAATAAATTAGACGTATGTATCACTCAAAAATTGCCGGAATCGGATTTTATGTTCCGGAGAATGTCGTAACAAACCATGATTTAACCAAATTAATGGATACGAGCGACGAATGGATTCAGGAGCGTTCTGGAATTAAGGAAAGAAGATTTGGAAAAAAAGGAGTTGATACCCCAACAACCATGGGAGGAAAGGCTTCTAAAATTGCTTGTGAACGTGCCGGAATTTCTCCAGAAGAAATTGATTTTATTATATTTGCAACCCTTAGTCCGGATTATTACTTTCCTGGTTGTGGCGTTTTATTGCAAAGAGAATTGGGAATTACTAATAAAGAAGCGGGTGCATTGGATATCAGAAATCAATGTTCAGGTTTTATTTATGCTCTTTCGGTAGGAGACCAATTCATCAAAACTGGAATGTATAAAAATGTTCTGGTGGTAGGCTCGGAGATGCACTCGATGGGCTTGGATTTTACGACTCGTGGCAGAAATGTGGCGGTGCTTTTCGGAGATGGGGCGGGGGCTGTTGTATTGCAAGCGACCTCTGAAGAAAACAAAGGGATTCTGACAACACATTTACATTCGGACGGAACTCATGCCGAAGAATTGGCATTGATTAGCCCTGGAAGCCACGGAGGATATCATCTGGGAGCAGAGCAATTTGGGTTTCCTGATACTGAATTTGGTGAATTTTTTGTGTATGAAAATCTATTAGAGAATAAGACGTATTATCCCAATATGAATGGACAATTGGTTTTTAAAACGGCTGTTACGAAATTCCCTGAAGTTATTTTGGAGGCATTGAAAAAAGCCAATTTGACTGTGGAACAGATAGATATGTTGATTCCGCATCAAGCGAATCTTCGTATTGCTCAGTTTGTACAAAAAACACTGAAATTGTCCGATGAAAAAGTATATAATAACATCATGAAATATGGAAATACCACGGCAGCATCCATTCCTATTGCTCTTTGTGAGGCTTGGGAAGCAGGGAAAATAAAAGAGGGGGATTTGGTTTGTTTGGCAGCTTTTGGTAGTGGATTTACTTGGGGGTCTGCTCTCATTCGGTGGTAATTCAATAGATGAGTTAAAAAAAATCCTTATCAGTTTTGATAAGGATTTTTTTTGATTTTCTTAGTTTTTATTGGTAATTAAATCTGCTAAAATTCTTTCGGATTCGAGAAGTATCAAGTCATTGTCTTTGTTATCTTCTCCACTTAATTTATTGACAGATTTGCGACGTTTTTCGTTTTCTTCTCGCTCTTTTTTTCTTTTTTCTTCATTCAACGAAACAATTGTTAAATTCTTTATTTTCTTATATTCCTCCAAATCTTCAGTCAATTGTTTCATTTCTACGTCAGTTTTAAGACGAACCTGGTAATTAGCTTTTAGTTTTTCTAATAATCCATCAGAAATGATGTTGGTTTTATCAAAAGAAGAGGTACGAATTTGGTCATAAGGCAATGCACTTTCTTGAGAGCTTTCCCCCATTTCTTCTGGGTCTAAAGGAGTAGGTAATTGAATATCCGCTGCTACACCTTTTCTTTGGGTGCTATTGCCCGTAATACGATAAAATTTTTCGGTAGTTAGTTTCAACTGTCCATATTTTTCTTTTTGGTCAAAACCAGCTGCACTTTTTTTATCAGTAGAAGCCGTTCTGGGAGCTGAAAGAAATTGGTCTAAATCGACCAATTGTTGAACAGTTCCTTTGCCAAAAGATTGTTCTCCGACGATTATTCCCCTTTTATAATCTTGTATAGCACCAGCAAAGATTTCTGAGGCAGAGGCACTGAAACGATTTTGTAAAATCAATAAAGGGCCGTTGTAAACCAATTCTGGGTCGGTGTCACTCTCAACGTCTATACCGCCATTGTTATCTTTGCGTTGTACCACAGGCCCTTTGGTAATGAATAAGCCCGTAAGATTAATCGCTTCAGTGAGCGAACCCCCTCCATTATTTCTTAAATCAATCAAAATGCCATCAACATTTTTCGCCTTAAATTCATTCAAAAAACGTTTCACATCCTTGGTGGTACTTTGATAATCTCCACCTTTTCTTGCCCCTTCAAAGTCTCTGTAAAACATCGGAATATCAATGACTCCCAGCTGATACTCTTTTCCATCTTTTTTGAGAGGAATTATCTTACTTTTTGCCACAGCTTCTTCCAATTTAACTTTCTCACGTACCAAAACTAATTCCTTGGTAGGTGAGCCAGCAGGAGCATCTCCCGGAAGTAATTTAATTCTGACTACTGTCCCTTTTGTACCTCTGATGAGCTTCACGGCATCGTCTGTAAGCCAGCCAACAATGTCTTGCCAAGCTCCATTTTCTCCTTGAGCTACGGCGACAATTCTATCATTTTTGACAGCCTTTCCACTTTTAAACAATGGACCTCCCGGGATAATTTCGGCAATCATCACATAATCCCCTTCGTTTCGTAGTGACGCCCCAATACCTTCAACCGATTGGCTCATTTCGATATTGAATTGTGCTGCTGTACTCGGAATCATATAATTGGTATGAGGGTCGATGGTTTCTGCAAAGGCATTCATAAAACCTTGAAAAACATCTTCCGAACGCCATTTCGCAATTCTGCCTTCCCATCGCTTGTATCTATCTTTCAGAGTAGCCACCGTTGCACTATCTTTACTGCCACTCAACTTTAAATCTAAAACTTGGCTTTTGACAATTTTAGTCCATAAATCATCTAATTCAGCCTTAGATTTTGCCCATTTGGCTTTCTCTCTATCTGTTTCGTAGTATTCATCTTTAGAAAAATCAAAGGGTTTGTCTAATAATTTCATGATAAACTCATGGCGTTCTTTGTATTTTTTTCTAAATAAATTGAATACCTCAAAAGGAGCAGTCAAATCTCCTTCCAACAAATCCTCATCGATGGAATAACGATATTTTTCAAATGATTCAATATCTTCTTGCGTAAAATAAGATTTCCCGCCATCTACTTCTTTTAAGAAATTATCCCATACTTTTGAAGAAAAATCATCATTCAAATTGAATTTTTGATAATGATGATAACTTAAAAATTGTGTCGCAAACTGCTCCACCTGCTCTTGTGTTCTTGTAGGTTTTAATTCATTATAACCATACGAGGGAGTACTTTGTTGATTTTGAGCTTGATTCTCAAAGCAACCCAACAATCCGGTAATGGTGAATAGTACGACTAATTTTTTCATAAAATTTATCATAATTGGGCTAAATAACAGCTTTTATTAAATGAATCAGAAAAAAGGAAAGATTGTCAGCAACCTTTCCCTTTTATTCAAATTATTTTACTATTTCCAACAATTCAACATCGAAAATCAAGGTTTGGTTAGGCCCGATACTTGGAGGTCCTTGAGGGCCGTATGCCAAATTCGCTGGAATGTATAATTTCCATTTTGAACCAACAGGCATCAATTGCAATCCTTCAATCCATCCTTGGATTACTTGGCTTACACCCAATTCAATCGGTTGTCCACGATCAACAGAAGAATCAAAGACTGTTCCATCGATTAGTGTCCCATGATAATGAACCTTTACTTTATCCGTAGCCGCAGGCTTAGGACCATTTCCTTCTTTTATAACACTATATTGTAAGCCACTTGGGAGAGAAATTACTCCTGCCTTGGTTTTGTTTTCGGCAAGAAATTTTTCGCCAGCTTTTAAATTAGCACTGCCTTGCTTCGCCGATTCATTTTGAAAATATGATTGAATACAAGCATTTGCCGCCGCTGTTTCCATCAAGGTAGGTTTGTTGCCTAATACGTGTTCTATCGCTTTAGCAATTAAATCAGGTTGTACTTTTAGATTTTGACTTTTGATATTAGATGCAATATTTAAGCCAATAGAATAGCTAAGTGAATCTATCGTATTTTTCAAAACAGGTCCAGCTGGAGCTGGAGCGGATGTTACTACTTTTGGCTTTGCTGCCGGAGTTTTAGTGCCTTGGGCAAATGACAAAGAAGAAACAAGTGTAAAACAAGCGAAAGCTATTAATTTTTTTTTCATTTTAAAGGATTATAATTTTATAAATGATGTTTGTATTAATGTAAATAACAAATAAACGCAATTTAGAATAAAATATGCTACATTGTAAAAAAAAATATGTACAAACAATAATATTTGCAGTATTTTTCCACAAAAATAGAATAATTATAAATTTTTATGCTTGAAAAAGAAGAATTATTAAGATATAACCGTCAAATTTTAATTCCAGAATTTGGCATTGAGGCCCAATCCAAACTTAAAAATGCAAAGATATTGGTTGTTGGAGCAGGCGGATTGGGAAGTCCTATTTTATTGTATCTGACAGCTGCTGGTGTAGGGAATATCGGTATTGTAGAAAATGACACCATCGACTCTTCAAACCTACAAAGACAAATTTTATTTTCGGAAAAAAATGTCGGACAAAATAAATCGGTAGAAGCTGCCAAAAGACTGCAAGAGTTGAACGCCTCTGTCAAAATAGAAATATTTCAAACCTTTCTTTCCAGCCAAAATGCCATGGATATCATTAAAAACTATGATTTGGTGATTGATGGCACGGATAATTTTCCGACAAGATACCTGATTAATGATGCTTGCCTTTTACTCAACAAACCCTTTATTTATGGGGCAATATACAGATTTGAAGGTCAGGTAGCCGTTTTTAATCATCTAAATTCAGTATGTTATAGAGATTTATTCCCCAATCCGCCTAGCCCTGAGCAAGCTCCTAATTGTGCTGAAGCGGGCGTGCTTGGTGTTCTGCCTGGAATTATTGGCTCGATTCAAGCACTCGAAGCAATCAAAATAATTACGGGAGTAGGGGAGTCGCTTTCTGGCAAACTTTATATCATCGATACCCTCAGCATGCAAAGTAGGGTTTTTCCTATTCCAAAGTTTTTCGACAACTCCTCGATTCAATACCTAATAGATTATGAAAAATTTTGTTCATCGGACGAGCAAATGTCTGCAATCAAACATATTTCTTGGGAAGAACTGCAAGATTTGGATAAGTATTTAATCATTGATGTACGAGAAAAGCAAGAATATTTATTGCAAAATATTGGAGGCATATCTATCCCATTAGGCGAATTAATGGAAAATATCAACAAGATTGACCCCGAACAAACAATTGTAGTGCTTTGTCAGACTGGGAAAAGAAGCCAAAAGGCATATCAATTGTTAGAATCACAAGGGGTTTTCAAACAACTTTATAATTTGGAAGGAGGAATTCAATCAATACGATGAAAAGTGAAATTTTAGAAAAAATAAAAAAAATATTGGATACTCGAATGCAAACCTCTCTCGATGCCATGGAAGCTGCCAAAAAATCTGCCAATGAAGAGAGTAAAAGTTCGGCGGGAGATAAATATGAAACAGCACGTGCCATGGGTCAATTGGATAGGGAAATGCACGGAAGGATGTTTGAACAAGCCCATCAAGAACGACAATTCATGAATAAAATCACGAGTACAGATGCTCATGAGAACATCAGTATTGGAAGTTTGGTGAAAACCAACTTTGGAATATTTTTCGTGGCTGTTGGTTTGGGTGGAATAGAAGTAGAAGCTTGTAAAATCATGCTTATTTCCCCACAATCTCCCATTGGGCAAGTATTAATGGGGAAATCAGAAGGACAAAGCTTTACTTTTAGAGGTAACCTTTATCAGATTTTAAAAGTCGAATAGACCTAAGAGAGCCATTGATGGAGTTTTGATAAGGGCTTTAGATACATCGTAAACCAATACGGACTAAGTCCATTTATTTTCCAAGCTATTTTATCTTCTGTGTTGGCACGGAGTCTATTTTTTAGGCTGGCATTTCCAGTCCCGCCAACACGCATTTTCATCAATACATTAGGAATGTAATGAGTCGAAATTCCATGTTTATAAAGCATTCTCAACATTAATTCATAATCACCAGCACTCTTGAAATCCGTATTATACAATCCAAATTGCTCATAAATAGATTTTTTGAGGTAGAAAGCCGTGTGAGGAGGCATCCAGCCATATAAAAAATTACTTACTTTGTATTTACCAGATTTCCAATTTCTAATAATTTTATTGGTATTTTCTTCCGCAACATAATGCAAATCGCCATAAACAGAATCAGCACCAGAATCCCGAAAAGCGGTTGCTACCTGAGAGATAATTGTTGAATCTGGGTAGAAATCATCCGACCCAATAATTCCAATGACATCCCCCGTCGCCAAACGAATCCCCTTGTTCATCGCATCATAAATACCAGAGTCTTTCTCCGAAATCCACTTAATTTTATCACCATAAGAGCGAAGAATCTCGATAGTGTCATCTTTCGACCCTCCATCAGCTACAATATATTCTACGTCTGGATAATCCTGAGACAAGACACTCTCGATGGTTTCCTTGATTGTTTTTGCGGAGTTAAATGAGGCAGTAATAATCGAAATCTTCATTGAAAATTAGCTTATTTGTTTTTTAATGCCTCAAATTTAGTAACATCTAATAAAGGAATGGTTGTTTTTAGAATATTTTTATATTTATCGTTCATTAATGAGATAATTTCATTCGCTAATAAAGCAGAACCTCGTCCACTTGGTTGGATCCCATCCAAACTAAAGAAATTTCCTTTTAAAATAGAACCATTGAAAACCACAGCTCCCTCTAATAGCTGATTGCTAAGTATTTTGTTATAAAAACTACGTGTATCGAACATCACCCATGCACTTTTTTTAGATTCATTTTCAAGCACGGCATTGAACTCATTGATTCGTAGCTGTACAAACCCTTGCTCATCGTTGTCCAAGACCTCATCACTCGACAAAGGATAACTGGAAGTAAACCCTTTTTTCCGTCCGCTAGCATCAGTCATTCCAATATTTTTAATTGCATCCATCAGAATTTTATCTTGATTGTTTGCCATTCTGACAATTCCATTGCCCGTAGTAATGTAAATACCTTTTACTTTTGAGGTAGCACTTAATTGTGCAAAAGTTTGAAAATTAAAATAAGGCAATTCAAGAATATTGGGGATATTGAAAAAAATACCTTTCGCTTGCTTTGAAGCCAGTATTTTTGTAATTAAGCTTAAATTTTTTAGAAACACCGATGTTTCTGTCAGGTTTTTTCTTCCTCCAGACAAGGCAAATTCCAATACATCGCTTTCGCCCAAAGAGCAAAGGAAAAAATCAGGAGAAACACTATTGAGCCAATCGGCATAAGTTATGTTTTCTTTTCCTTCAGGAATTACCCTGGCAAAATAAGGGTTAAATCCTGGCAATTCGGCATTTCCTAGACCAGGAAATCCTAAGGAAGAAACCCTTAAATTAGGGATGGTCAAATCATGAATATTGCCTATAAATTTGCTTAATCTTAGAGGGTTTGATGAAATAATAGCAGAATTTTCAACAATTCTCTCCAGATTCAATTGGTTTTCTGTAGAATTATTATTAGCCAAATACCCAGAGCCACCCGATTGTTCGATAGGAAATAAGGCTTGAGAAAACTTAAAGCGAGCTTGTTTTGCAAGCAATGCCGCAATAGAAGTTTGCTGGGCTTCTCGATATAATCCGCCATTTTTATATCCAGATAAAAAATTTCCACCAATGGCACAAAATTTCCCTAATTCTCCATTAATTTCGACAGAAGAATCAGATAAAACTAACTCTTCGGTACTTGTTTTTCCACAAGCAAATGCCAAAAATAAACAGCATGCAAGCGAGAGTTTGGTTGAAAAGGTCATTATTTATAAAAAATTGTATTGATTAATGAATGAAATGCTGAATCCCAAAAAAACAAATTTGCATGATGAATATCCAAACAGCCATCTGATTTGATTTTTTGAAAGGCATTTGATAGAATAACGTCAATAATCCTGCCGAAACTACATACCAAGCAATATAATTTTGCATAGGGGGCAATCCCTGCTCCCAGCTCCACATATTCAAACGAATGGCGATGGGTTCAACCAAATAATCAAACATTGTCAAGACCAAAGCTCCATAAGCAATTTTGAGCCAAAGAGGTCGATTCATTCTACAAAAAGAACAACCGACGACATATATCAACAACAACCAATTGATGCCAATCATCGGAGGTACTTCAAAGATTTTTAGTCCAAGTGTCGTTTCATAGTTATATCTACCAAAAATTAGACCTGTATGTACACCTAATACCTCTACCAAATAGCCCGAGAAAAAGGTTATAATTCCAAAATAAATAAAAGGACGAGACCAATCTTGGTGGAAAAACATCAAAATAACCAAAGAACTCAATAAATGGAAAGGAGTTAAAGCTTTAAATAACCAAGCAATATCAGGGATATTTAATCCAATAAGACCAGCAACATACATCGCAAGCGACAGATACAAGAAAATTTTGAATTTCACGAGAACAACTATTTATTTACAAACCATATTTATCCAACAAGTACAATACAGAAGCCATAGAAGCCGCCCCCAAGTTCAACTCACGTTCATTGACAGCCTCTAAGGTATCGTTTGAAGCATGATGATAATCAAAATATCGTTGAGAATCAGGTTTAAATCCAATGAGCAAAGTACCTTGGGAAGCGAGCGGACCAATATCGGCTCCACCACTGCCTTTGCCAATTTCGTGCAATCCATAAGGAGCTAAAAGGGCTTTAAACTGAGTTATTTTTGTGATTTGTTCGTTAGTTCCAACCATTCCAAAGCCTCTTGGCGTAAATCCCCCATTATCAGATTCAATGGCAGCAAGATGCTTTTCAGTGTTTATTTTTGCCAAATCAGCATATTTTGTCCCTCCTCGCAAGCCATTTTCTTCATTCATAAACATCACCACCCGAATGGTTCGTTTGGGTCGATAGCCCAAGGCTTTCAAAGCCCTAAGAGCCTCAATAGATTGCACACAACCTGCTCCATCGTCTTGTGCTCCTTCTCCCAAATCCCAAGAATCTAAATGCCCGCCTACTACCAATATTTCTTCTGGTTTTTCTGTTCCTTTTATTTCTCCCACTACATTATGAGAAGGGGCATCGGGTAATGTTTCACAACTTTGTTTGAAAAAGAACTCCAAATTATTGTCTTCTTTCAGTAATCGACTGATTAATTCTGCCCCATTGGTACTGATGGCGGCAGTAGGAATCATGGGGATACCAGTGGCATATCTCATGCCCCCAGTGTGTGGAAAGTCATCTTTTAAAGTAGTCATTGAACGAACAATAGCTCCTACCGCACCATATTTTGCAGCTTCAGATGCCCCGTTGCCTCTCTGATTAACCGCTCCGCTGTAGGCATCGAAAGTATTTATTTTAGTGGCATCCATCGGGCGATTGAATAATACTATTTTTCCTTTTATTTTTGTTTCGCCCAATGATTTTAATTCCTCAAAATTTTTTACTTCAATGATTTTTGCCCGAATACCCGATTTTGGTGTGGATACTGACCCACCCAAAGCCGCAATCGGAACATTTATTTTTTGTCCGTTTTTTAGTATATAAGCCGTCTCTTTTTCTCCCCTCACCCAATGTGGTACCATCACGTCTTGTAGGAATACCCTGTCGAAACCATAGTTTTCCATTGTTTTTTGAGTAAAAACGACCGCTTTTGCAGCTCCTTCCGAACCACTCAGGCGAGAGCCTATTTTTTTTGTCAGATGGCTGAGCGTTTGATAAGCCTCGCCTTTAGATAATATTTCATCATAAATTTTTCTTATAAATAAAGAATCTTCCGTTTGGGCAAATCCCGGAATTGTCCAAATGAAAGAAATGAACAATAATATAATTTTTTTCATAGCAGATTTTGGATAGTTTGTTGTATAAACAGCAAGTTACAAAAAAGTTTAAAATATAAAATGATAAACAAGAATAAATTCTAAACTTCTCAAATGCTTAGAAAAGTGAAAAATATTTTTTCTTTCATTGTCTTTTTAAAGAAAAATAATTTTAATTCTTTGATAATTATTAATTTTGTACATTTGTTTAAAATTTCTTTTATTAAATAATGAACGATACTAAAGAATCAATTGTAGAGATAAAAAAAAATAAATTAAAACAGCAGCTTCTGAAAGAAATGTATTTGAATGGAGCCAGCAGTATTATTGATTTGAGTAAATCTTTACATTCTAGTCCACCATCGGTCAATATCTTATTTTTAGAACTTATTCAAGAAGGGTGGCTGACTGAAGTTGGAACTGGAAATTCAAAATCTGGTCGAAAACCCATACTGTATGGTATCAATCCAAATCATGGGTATTTATTGGTTTGGCTCATCAATAAATTTGAAAGTACGGCTATTATTTATGATTTAAAAAATGAAGAAATTGCCAAAGTGAAAATTTCTCTTGTGATTGAAAATAATCCGGGCTATGCTTCAAGTATTTTGGAAAAAACCATAGAGTTATTGGCAAATAAGGGGATTCCAAGCTCAAAAATTATTGGCATCGGTGTCTGTATGCCTGGATTAATCGACAAAGAAAGTGGCTACAATTATTCGTATCCTACCAACGAACAAAAGTCAATTAATGTCATATTGGGAGAATATTTTCAAGCATTTTCGTTTACCATCAATGATGCCAAAGCGATTGCCTTGGGTGAAAAAAGATTTGGATTGGCAAGAGAGTATAATAATGTACTTGCCATTAACATAGATTGGGGCGTTGGATTGGGGATTTTAATTGACGGGGAAGTCTTCAATGGAACTTCAGGTTTTACTGGTGAATTGGGGCATATTCAGGTACGTGGAGCTGGCAATGGTGAATTATGTTCTTGCGGGAAAATTGGCTGTCTTGAGACAGTGGCTACTGCCAAAGTACTGATTAAAAGGGTACAAGAAGAATTGGCAAATGGAAGAGTGTCTAAAATAACACAGCTTTGTGGTGGAAATATTGAAAATGTAAACGAAGATATTATCATTGCTGCGACGCATTCGGGTGATGAACTTTGTATCGATTTACTAAATGAAATAGGTACCGAATTGGGCAAGGCATTGTCTATCGCAGTACATTTATTCAATCCTGAATTGATATTGGTAGATGGTCTGTTGGCAAAAGCTGGTAAATTTATCACCATCCCAATCGAGCAAGCAATAAACAAATATTGCTTGAGTGAGTTTAAATCCAAATTATCTGTCAATACTTCTCAGCTTAGTGAAAGTGCTGGTTTTCTTGGGACTTTTGCCTTTATTATTGAGCATTTATTTGAAGAGATTTGAGTTTCTGTTGATTAAAGAAACTCAAATCTCTTTTTTTGCTCATTCATACAAAACCGTAATCAATTCGGCAGCACAAGCGGGTTTTGAAGAATCTTTCAGCTCCAAAACAGCTTCTAAAGTTAATTTTGTAGAATTATTGGCACCTTTTTCAATAGCTAGCAAATTGACTACTAAGCGAACGTTGCTATCACAAGGCACTGGACTGATGAATCGTACTTTATTTGTGCCATAATTAATACCCATTTTTATCGACTTAATCTTAAATATTTCACTCATTAGATGAGGCATGACCGAAAGAGATAAGAATCCGTGGGCGATAGTCGTGCCAAATGGTGAAAATTTTGCCTTTACTGTATCTACGTGAATCCACTGGTGGTCGCCAGTGGCATTGGCGAAATCATTAATCATCTCTTGGGTAAGCGTTATCCATTCGGAAGACCCCAAAGACTTACCTAAATAGGGCAATAAATCTTCGGATTTATCAAAAACCAATGGACAAATTTCTTTGTTTTCCACTAATTCTTCCATTGAGGTTTCCGAAAATTTGTCGGTATTGGATAGTTCATCACTCATCACTACCACTGCTTTTCCAATGACCTTTCTATCCATCAAATCTTCTATGGCTTGGGCAGCATTTTCAAGTGGATACAGGGCATGTATGTGTGGTTTCAGTTGCCCTTTTTTGAAAAAGTTTGCCAATATTTGTATGTTTTGGAAGTTTTGTTGAGGTTCTTTTGCCGAAAATTGTCCCCAAAAAACACCCATGATAGAGCAGCCTTTTAGCAAAGCTAAATTTAAAGGGATTTTAGGTATTTCTCCTGCTGCAAAACCAACCACCAAATACCGACCTTTCCATGCCACGGAGCGTAAAGCAGGCTCTGCGTATTTATCTCCAACGGCATCGTAAACGACATCAACTCCTTTGCCTTCTGTGATTTTTTTGACCGACTCTTTTAGGTCTTCTGTTGTATAATTAATCACAAAATCTGCTCCTTTTTGCCTACAAATGGATAGTTTTTCTTCAGACGAAGCTGCTGCAATGATTGTAGCCCCCATCAATTTTCCTAGCTCTACGGCGGCTAATCCTACTCCTCCGGCAGCCCCAAGTACCAACAAGGTTTCGCCACTTTGAAGTTCAGCTCTGTCTTTTAGGGCATGAAAAGAGGTGCCATAATTATACATGACGGAGGCGGCCGTTACAAAATCCATCTCTGGAAGCATCGGAAAAACCCTGCCCGAATCTACTAAAACTTCTTCTGCCATGCCTCCCCAACCTGTTAGGGCAAAAACATGGTCACCTATCTTAAATCCTCTGACACCTTCGCCGACCTCTTTCACGATTCCGGATACCTCGCCTCCTGGAGAAAAGGGTAAATCAGGCTTAAATTGATACAAATTCTGAATAATCAGCGTGTCAGGGAAATTGACGCTACAAGCCTTGACTTCAATAATAATTTTGCCTGGTTCGACTTTTGGCGAAGGGATATTTTCAAGAACTAGAGAATCGGGTTTCCCATGAGTACGGCAAAGCAATGCTTTCATAATTTTATTGTTTAGAGCTATTCATCACAAAAAACGCAAATAATTCACTTACTTGACAATTTTTTAATCAATTATTTCATGGCATTTGCAAAAAAAAGTATCTTTGCCATTCTTTCCGATAAAAACCATATTATCTTTATGCTTTACTATTTATTTACTTATCTGGACAAAGTTTTGAACTTTCCAGGAGCAGGAGTTTTTCAGTACATCACCTTCCGTGCCATGGGGGCTATTGTATTTTCTTTATTAATTGCCGCTATTTTTGGCAAAAAAATCATCTTGTATTTACAAAGATTACAAATTGGAGAATCTATCCGTGATTTGGGTCTTGAAGGACAAATGCAGAAAAAAGGTACTCCAACCATGGGTGGATTTATCATTTTGGCATCTTTAATGATTCCGGTATTGCTTTTTGCAAAATTAGACAATGTCTATATTGTTCTTCTAATTATAGCTACTCTTTGGACTTGTGGCATTGGCTTTGCCGATGATTATATCAAGGTATTTAAAAAGGATAAAGAAGGACTGAAAGGAAGATTCAAAGTAATCGGTCAAATTGGTTTGGGGCTTATTGTTGGTTTGACACTCTACTTTAATGAAAATGTTAAAATTCGGGTCTATGAAAAAGCTGCCATCGGGCAGATTCAAAGATATACAGATGTTCATTCGCTGACGACAACTGTTCCTTTTTTTAAAAATAACGAAATTGATTATCAAATTTTTGGAAGTTTATTGCCCGAAAATTTGGCTTGGATTCCTTATGTTTTGGTGGTTATTTTTATCATCACGGCTGTTTCGAATGGGGCAAATATCACCGATGGTATCGATGGTTTGGCGGCTGGTACTTCTGCGATTATCGGTATTACGTTGGCTGTTTTTGCTTATCTGACTGGAAATAAAGTTTTCGCTCAATACCTAAACATCATGATGATTCCAAACTCGGGGGAAGTGGTTATTTTTTGTGCGGCATTTGTGGGGGCTTGTATTGGTTTTTTATGGTATAATGCGTTTCCTGCACAAGTATTCATGGGCGATACCGGAAGCCTGATGCTCGGAAGTATCATTGCGGTATTATCTTTGGCACTTAGAAAAGAATTGTTGATTCCTGTTATGTGTGGTATTTTCTTAATCGAAAATCTTTCGGTTATTCTTCAAGTCAGTTATTTTAAATATCAACGAAAACGCAAAGGGTTGGAGTATGCTCAAAAAAATCGATTGTTTTTGATGTCGCCTCTTCACCACCATTATCAAAAGAAGGGTTATCACGAATCGAAAATTGTTACTAGATTTTGGATAGTTGGAATTATATTGGCAGTTGCTTGTTTGGTGACTCTTAAATTGAGATAATCATGTATTTGATTTATCAAGGCAATACATGAGCATTAAAGCTAAAATTTTAAGTAAAAAAACTTTGGCAGGTACGGCATGATTCTTTTAGAAACTTAGCTGTAACGTCTGCCAAAGTTCTGTTTTTTTACAAAGATATTTGTTTTCGTGTTGCCCAGTCGAAGGTATTATTATGAAAAGCTCCTAATCCAAATGAAGAAACAACTCAGCTATTCAATTGAGTTAATTTATCCAGAATCATAAAACCATCATGAGCTTCTACATAGGTATAAAAGGTATTTGTCTGACAATAAACGCCTGTCAATTGCTTGGTTTGTATCGTTTATCCAAAGATTTATTATCAATTTTTACTGAAAAATCGTCCTAAAAACAGTAAATTGTGATAGTAAAATCTTCCATAAGGACGAAAATTTGACTTTTGTTAATCAAAATTGCTATATTTTGAACGGTTTTACGCTTTCAATACTTCGCAGCTGATATTATGATAGACATCGAATGTAAGAATAAGATATGAAAATTCTTCAAATTTTAGATAAACGAATAGTCCTGAAAGAAGAGCTTTTAAGTCTTTTTTTCATGGTTTTAGGGATAAATATATTTATTTCTTGTAAAAGTTCGACTTCAGAAAGCCAGTCCAAGAATATCAGTGTTTGTGCTACGCCTAATGCAAACGTAGATTATAGTCTGTTGCAAAGCGAGCCAAATGAGGTGATTTTGAAAGCTCTTAATTTTCCGAAAACGATTACTTATCTTGGTTTAAATGAGCCTAAAGTTGAGCCTCGGTTGCAACTTTCTGGGCAAATTCCTTCAGATATGGTTCTCATTCCTGCTGGAAAAGTTCGGATTGGAGCGGAAGACGGTTTTGCTCATGAATTACCTCAATTTTGGGCAAATGTTGAGGCTTTTTTGATGGATAAAAGTCCTGTCACCGTTGCTGAATTTCGACAATTTATCCGTGCAACGGCGTATGTAACGGAAGCCGAGAAGTTTGGAGATGCTGGCGTGATAAATGAAGAAACCGAAAAGCAATGGATTCTTGTAAAAGGGGCTAATTGGGAATATCCATTGGGAAAAAATAAGCCAAAAGCTCCTGACAATCATCCCGTCACTCAAGTGAGTTGGAATGATGCAAATGCTTATGCTAAATGGGTAGGCAAACGCTTGCCATGTGAAATTGAGTGGGAACATGCTGCCCGAAACGGCAAAAACGCACGAGATAAATATCCATGGGGAAATGAAATCGAAGCGAATGGAAAATGGAATGCTAATGTTTGGCAAGGGAAATTTCCTCAAAAAAATTATGTGGAAGATGGTTTTCCTTATACATCTCCTGTAGGAAAATTCGGAAAAACACCCCTTGGATTGACTGATATGAGTGGCAATGTTTGGGAGTGGACTTCCAATAGAAAATTTGATTATTCACTACTTTTTTCCAAAGAAGCATCTCCTATTACTATTTCAGAAGAATATGCCGAAAGAGGTGGTTCATTTCTTTGTGAACCTACTTGGTGTCACGGGTATCGGGTTTCTGGTAGATCGAGTTCAAGTGCCGAAACGAGCATTTTTCATCTTGGTTTTCGTTGCGTAAAAGACATTTCGCCTAATTAATCCATAATTGTACATTTTTTGGACTACAAAAAACACTTTTTAGGACTAAGAAATACTTTAATTGGTTTGAATCTTGTATAGACCTATGTATTTTTAGACATTAAACCTTTTCAGAATTCGATATGTCTATTGTCCAAAAAAAGAATTTAATATTTCTTGTGCTATGTTTGAATTTTGTTCAGGCGTATGCTCAAAAAATAGTTAAGATTCGAGATTTTACTCTTGAATCTGGTGTGAAGTTTCCTGAAATATCTCTCCAATATCTTGCTTATGGAGAATTAAACGAACAAAAAAATAATGTGCTGGTGTTGCCTACGTTTTTTGCTGGAAGTTTACATAGTTATGATAAATGGATTGGAAAAGACAAAGTACTTAATCCCGAAAAATATTTTATTGTGATTCCCGCCTTAGTTTCAAGCGGCTTTTCAAGTTCGCCTTCCAATACGCCTATTCCATTTAATAAAGGTAAATTTCCTATTTTTCAGATACGTGATAATACGAAAATTATTCACACTTTATTAAAAAATGAGTGGAATATAAATAAAATTAAAGCAATAATAGGGTTTTCTATGGGCGGCATGCTTGCCTTTCAGATGGCTGTTTCTTACCCTGATTTTGTCGAAAACATCATGCCTATTTGCGGAACTGCAAAAATTTATCCCCATGGATTTCTTCGACTCGAAAGTCTGAATGCGATTTTAGAAGCCAATCCAAACTTTCGAGAAAGTGGTCTCGATACGCTTAGTCCTACTATTAAAAGGGCATGGGCAGCCCATTGGAATGCTTGGCTGTATTCACAATCGTGGTGGAGATTGAATAAAAAATCTTCGTCAGAAGTCGATGAAATGATAAATGCTTGGGCAAAAAGATATAGCAATGCAGAGGTTTTAGACCAATATTTTTTAGCAAAAACTTGGCAATTACATGACGTCGGCAATTCTCCAGGTTTTGATGGAAAGGTGGAAGCAGCTTTGGCATCTATTCGAGCAAAAGTGTATTATTTGCCCAGTACAACTGACTTGTATTTTCATATAGACGATGCAAAATATGAAGCAAAATTCATTAAAAATGTTGAGTTCTTGCCTATTTCGTCTAATTGGGGGCATTTGGCTGGCATTGGTGTCGCTCCTGAGGATTCTGAATTTATACAACAATGCCTTACTCGTTTATTAAAATAAAATTTTAAAATACATTGCTATGAAACATCTTTTCATATTAGGGATTTTGATGATTATTTTTCTATTCTCTTTCAGAAAAGGAATGGCACAGGATGGTAAAATTATTCAGGTATCCATACAATCCAAAGCCTTGGAGAACAATCTTCTCGGTGATTCTTCTAAGAAAAATATTCTTGTCTATCTCCCTCCAAATTATGGCAAAAACCTTCATAATCGTTATCCTGTCTTGTATCTCTTACATGGATTTGGAGGACAAATTGGGGCAAAAAGCTGGTTCAGTATGGACTCAATTGTGCAGCTTAGTCGTATCAATCGTATGATAAGTGATAAAATCATCAGGCCCTTTATTATTGTGATGCCTGATGGGCATAATAAACTAGGAGGGGCGTTTTATACGAATTCCATCGCAACAGGGAATTGGGAGGATTATGTATATCAAGAAGTGGTAAAATTAATTGATTCTTCTTTCAGAACGATTCCGAGTCAAGAAAGTAGAGGAATTGCAGGCCATTCGATGGGTGGATATGGTGCCTTGAAAATTGCGATGAAAAACCCAGATGTTTTTTCTTCAGTATATGCCAGCAGTGCTTGCTGTTTAGGGATTTCAACAGAGGATAATGATTATAGTGCAGAAGATATTGATAGAGCATTGGCAGCCAGCTCGTGGGAAGATTTTAGTAAACTTGAGTTTTTCTCAAGAGCGATTATTGCCAACGCCGCTTCTTGGTCGCCTAATCCAGCAAAAGCTCCCTTTTTTGCTGATTTACCTTTTGGAGTTGCAAAAAATGCTGACCAATTGGCAGCTCAGTTTAAAATGACAGCAAACTTACCCTTATGGATGATTGAGCAAAATGTGTCAAACCTAAAAAGATTAAAAGCAATTTCGTTCGATGTTGGCAATCAGGAGGAGGCAATACAACGATACAACGTGGCTTTTTCAAAGTCTCTCTCCAGAAACGGGGTGGCTCATCAGTTTTATATTTTTAAGGGAGGGCATGTCAATCAATTGAAAAAACAATTTGAAAATTTTATATTACCCTTTTTCTCTAAAAATTTAAAATTCTAAAAGAAGTCCAATGAAAAAAGTAATTGTTTTGATTTTTTTCATTGGACAATTCACTCACTTTTTTGTAAAATTATTTTCTTGATTGAGTTTTTGAAGTTGTTGAGACTTAAGCTCTTGTTTGGGATTGACAAATAGCATCATTCCAGATAAAAAATCAACCAAAGTTGGAAGGGGAAGCCATTCTGTGCCAAATTCTTTGGATACTTTTTTGAAATGATTGCTTAGGAATATGGATGGATTAAAGGTTGAAACGGCATCGTTTGACCCGTAAGTGTCAATTTTATAGAAATTGAAAATCCATTTGAGAGCGTCCCGACTCGCAATAGAAGGTAGCGAATTATGATTTTCTAAAGGATAATATGTCGATTGGATTGAGGGGGTTTAAGTAAAAGGTTCTGAAATTTTAGTATGGGCTGGGTGTGATTATCGTTCAAATTCTTTGAATTTTGTACTTTTTCATAAGTCATTTTGTCTGACATAGTGTTGGCAATTGCCAAATAAAACTTATTAAAAGAATCGGCATTTTTTTTCAGCGATTCCGAATAAGCGGGAATTAATTGCTGATGTTCCCACCACAAACTAGGGTCGATACAAATATAATTTTTGAACAATTTAGGATATTTTTTTATGGTTTCTAAGACTGTTAAGCCACCAAGTGAATGACCCAAGAGTGTTCGGTAAGTACCAGATGGGGTGTTTTTTTCTATATACGGAATCAGTTCTTCTCCCATAAAACGGATGAACTTATCAGCTCCACCACTATTTTTGACAAAATTCGGATCTAAAATATATCCAAATTGACTATGGCTTGGGCTTAAGTCTCGTGTCCTATCGGTGTTTAAAATACCAACAATAACCATCGGAGGAAGAATCATTTCATTAGACGTAATGCTTAGTTGGGCATTGAGTGCTGCCAAATATTCTAAGTGGCTATTTCCATCAATTAGGTATAAAGCAGGCAATTTTGGCTGATAATGGTATATACTATCGCTGGGTGGGGTATAAATCCATATTGTCCTTGTTTCGTTCAGAATTTTAGACTCTATTTGATGGACTTTAATATTTCGATGAACGATTTGTCCAAAAGAGGATAAGGCAGAAAATACGAATAGAAAGGCTGTAAGTTGAAATAGTTTCATGTTTTGTTTTTTTACAAATATATTTATTTTTTGAATATAAATAGTTGATTTTGAGTATTTTATGAAAGAATAATAAACTTTGTTAATGATGGAAAGAAGAGAATTGTTACGTTCAATAGGGGTTTTATTAAGTACAACAGGGATTGAAAAATTTCAATGGAAAAATAGCTTGATAGAATCCAGCTCTACTGTTGGCAATATTATAGAGGCATTTATAAGGGAGGTTCCATCTGGACGATTAGCAGAAACTGTCGATACATTAAAAGCAGGAAAAATGGACTCAATCGTAACTGGAATTACCACTACGATGTTCCCTACCATTGAAATTATCAAAAAGTCTATCGACCTTGGGCATAATTTTATCATTTGCCACGAACCTACCTATTATAATCATTTAGATACAACGGATTGGCTTGAAAATA
This sequence comes from uncultured Emticicia sp., assembly GCA_964444025.1. GTDB lineage: Bacteria > Bacteroidota > Bacteroidia > Cytophagales > Spirosomataceae > Emticicia. The sequence continues at coordinate 3,466 of CAYUFZ010000018.1, read as the reverse complement.
ATAAGGTGTATTTGTATAAAAAAGAGTTATTGTCTAAAAATAATATTGCCGTTTGGCGAAATCATGATTATATACATCGGCTTAAGCCAGACCCGATTGTGGCTGGGCTTATCAAACAATTAGGGTGGGAAAACGTAGCCAAAGAAAATGAGCTACCTAATTTACTCAAGATAAATCCACAATCTTTAAAGTCGTTGATAAATCACATAAAGACTAGCTTGAAAATTCCAAAAGTTAGGTTTATTGGTGATTTGAATCAAAAAATTTCTAAAATTGCTGTTGTACCAGGCTTTGCAGGAAGAAACAGACAAATTGCAGCGATTAATGATTATGGCATTGAATTATTGATTTGTGGTGAAATTTCCGAGTGGGAGACGGCTGAGTATGTGCGTGATGCTCGTTCGAAGGGAGTCAATGTTGCCTTGGTATTGTTGGGACATAGCGTCAGTGAAGAAATAGGGTCTATATTCATGGCAGAGTGGATAAAAAAGGAATTTCCACAAACAAAAGTACAATTTATAAGCTCTGGGTCGTCTCTTCAATTTGAATAGATTAATCGCTCTAAAATTTATTGTCATTTTTTGTGTAAATGCTACCAAATTCCTGAAATTTCGATTAATGAATGCTTTCTAATGGAGGGTTTTGTTTTTTTCTTGTTTATAAATAAAAAAATTAGACAAGTCTAAAATATATTTATACATTTGTAAAATATTTTTTTAGAAATGTTGAATATGTCTAAATTTTGCCAATGTATTCTGATTTTCCTTTGCTTGAGCCTCAGTTCGATGGCACAAATACGCATTGCTGGCGAGGTACGAGATAAATTTTTGAAGGAAAAATTACCAGGAATTGTACTGACCGTCGAAGAAACACATAGTTATTCGATAGCAGACACTTCCGGAATATATCATCTAACATTGCCTCAAAAAGGGAAATATACTTTTCTGATTTCTGGATTTCCTTACCAATCAATCTCTCAAGTAATTGATATTCAGTTGGATACATTGATAGATTTTGAGCTTGAGCCATCAGTGATGCAATTACAAGAACATCAAGTGAAAGGAGAGAGTCGATGGATTCAAAAGAATAATTCGGCTCTTGTTGTTGAACAAATTAGCGGTAAATTATTGAATAAAAATCCTAATTCAAGTATTTTTGAGGCTCTGTCAAATATCAATGGCATTAGCCCTCAAATCAGTTGTGCGGTTTGCAACAGCAGTGAATTATCGATGAATGGCTTGGCGGGGGCTTACACGATGATTTTAATTGACGGAATGCCTTTGATATCGCCACTGGCAAGAACCTACGGACTCAATAGTATTCCTTTAGGTATTGTCGATAAAATTGAGCTTACCAAGGGAGTTGCTTCGGTCGAATACGGTACTGAAGCCATGGGAGGGTTGATTAATATCATTACAAAGTCTCCGACAGAAACTTCTCCGATTACTTTTCAATTGTTCAAGACAACTTTAAACGAAAATAATTTAGATATTTCTTTTGCTGTGAATCGAAAAAAAATCCAAACCATCATGGGCGTAAATGTCTGGATGGCAACTACCCCCATGGATATTAATAAAGATAATTTTACGGATTTTGCATTAGCAAAGAGGGTTTCGGTGTTCAATAAATGGAGGTATGTCATGCCCAATCAAACAAGAATGGAGATTCTGATGAGGGCTTATTACGAAGATAGGTGGGGGGGAGAATTAAATTGGAATAAGCAGTTTTGGGGTGGTGATGAAAGATATGGAGAAGGTATTGTGACTAAGAGAATCGAGTTTTTGACAAATACTAATCCATTTTTGAATGAAAAAATACATCTGAAATTCGCTTATTTCGGACATGAGCAACATTCGGCTTATGGAACGTTTCGCTTTCAAGCGAAGCAACAAACACTTTTTGGACAAATTGGATACGATGAGAAAATCGGAAAGAATGATTTATCGGTCGGATTGCCATTGAGATACAATATTTATGATGATAATTCAACATTGACTACTAACAAAGCGGAAAAAATACTGGTGCCTGCCTTTTTCGTCAAAGGAAATTGGCATTTTAATAAACAACTAAATAGTCAAACGGGTCTAAGATTCGATTTTCATCCGATTCATGGCTTCATTTTTTCGCCACAATTGGCGTTCAAAGCCAATACTTTAGATGATAAGACAAGTATTCGCATGGGTATTGGTAAAGGATTTAGAATTGTGAATCTGTTTACGGAAGAGCATGCCGCCATTTCTGGGGCAAGGGAAATTAGCATACCTGTTCCGCTTCGTCCCGAAAAAAGTTGGAATTTATTTTGGAATATTGACCGTACTTTTTATTTCAATCAAGGCTATTTTGATAATAATTTGAATGTATTCTACACCTATTTCAGTAATCGAATTCTTCCAGATTATACAAGCAATCCGAATCAAATAATTTTCAATAATTTGAAAGGTTATTCAATAGCCCGAGGATTTTCTTATGATGGGACACTATACTTCAAAAATGGCCTTACTTTGATGTCTGGAATCACGTTTAAAGATGTTTTTAGTGTTCAAAACAAACAGAAAGAGCTCGTATTGCTGACAGACAAATTTTCGGGAGTATGGACAATATCCTATAAAATATTCAAAAAGAAACTAGAAATTGATTATACTGGGAATATTCGTGGGGGCATGAAATTACCTTTATTGAATGTACATGACCCACGGCCACAATTTTCCAAACCCTATTCTATTCAAAACTTAAAATTTAGTTGGCGGATGTTCAATAGCGTGGAATGTTTTGTGGGTATTAAGAATATCTTGAATTTTAATCCAAGCCGAGGGATTCCCTTTATGATTGCAAGAGCGAATGACCCCTTCGACAAAAATGTTCGGTGGGATACGGCAGGTTTTCCATTGATAACACCCGAAAATCCGTATGGATTGACTTTCGACCCTTCTTATGTATATGCTCCGCTACAAGGACGGAATGTATATTTGGGCTTCAAGTTTCAGACGAAATAATCATTTTTTTGAATTTTCGGGATGGACAGAAAAGGCATCTCTCACCGAAATATTAATTTCAAAGCCTAAAATCAGAATGAGTGCGATTAAATAAATCCAAACCATCAATGCGATAAGTGTTCCTATCGAACCATAAAGCTTATTGTATGAGTCGAAATTTGATAAATAATAAGAGAAAAGATTGGTTGCCAAAATACCTAAAACAGAGGCAATCAATGCTCCGAAATTGAAAAATTTTAGTTTTTTATGAACAGCCGGAGCAAAATAGTAAATAGAGCAAATGACCAGATAAAAGAGTAAGAAAATACCACCATACCGAAATATTTCCAATAAATAATAGTTAAAATCGGCATTCAGCACACCTTTTTTAAAAAGAAAGTCAATGACTATTGTTCCAACTACCAACACAATGACTGATGCAATAAATACCACAATCAACATTTTTTGCTATTAATGAATCGACCACATTTATT
>CAYUFZ010000017.1:0-24226 GCA_964444025.1 uncultured Emticicia sp. | reverse complement strand
TTTCCTGTGGGATTAATATGGTATTGAATGCTATCGTTAAATAATGCTTGTAATTCTGGTTTCAATTTCGCTTTTACTCGAGGAATAACAATTTGAATCACATCAGCCTTGATTTTCGCCAACATAGTCTCGTCCTCTGCAAAATCATCATGCTGTGTCGAGACAACAATGGTATCGATTCTTTGAGGAACATTATCATCCGAATATTCAATCGTCACTTGAGATTTTGCATCTGGGCGTAAATATGGAATCAATGTCGGTTCATTGTTACGAATATACGACATTTCCTGAAGAATGGTATGAGCCAAGTCCAAAGCCAAAGGCATGTAGTTGTCTGTTTCTTTGGTTGCATAGCCAAACATCATTCCTTGGTCGCCCGCTCCCTGTGCATTGGCTTTTGATTCAAAATCATCGGCAGTTTTTCTATCAACCCCTTGATTAATATCCGCAGATTGGTCGTGTATAGCAGAGATGATGCCACAAGAGTTCGCCTCAAACATATATTCGGATTTGGTATAGCCGATTTTACGAATCACTTCTCTGGCGATAGACTGTACATCAAGGTAAGTATTGGTTTTGACTTCTCCTGCCAAGACTACTAATCCAGTGGTAACGAGGGTTTCACAGGCAACTTTAGACGAAGGGTCAAATGCCATGAAATTATCAATTAAGGCATCTGAAATTTGGTCAGAAACTTTGTCAGGATGACCTTCCGACACGGATTCTGAAGTGAATAAGTAAGGCATAAATCCTAATTATTTGATTGAGTTAATAAATTTCTATCTGAATAAGCAAACATTCTCGCATGTCTGGCTCAGTTCATCTTTGCTTTGAAAGAAACTAATTCGGACAAATAAATGAGAATATCTTGATTATTATGTTGCAAATTTGGCTAATTACTGAAACAAAAGCAAAGATTATAGAATAAATTTTTATCTAAAAAAACTTAAACGTTTATTTAAAATATCTGAATAATATTTTTATATTGGATTATTTATCTAATTTTTGCTGAAATTTAGGATATTTTAACTTAAATCAATCGCTATTATTTATACTTGTTTGAATGAATTTCGGATTTGCAAACCCACTTTTTCTCCAACCGATTTTTTATCAAAATCATACACTTGAATCATGAAATCGTCAATTTTGATACTCATTTCGTAGTAAGCCCCTAAAAATTGTACTTTTTTGACAATTCCTTGGCAGGAAGAATTGCTATTAAAAATAATATTTTCTGGACGTAGAAAGGTTGATGAAAAGTCATTTCCACCTAATAAGGTCAATAACGTAGCAGGCAATATATTTACTTTTCCTGTGATTTCTGCCACATATTGGCTATTTGGATGTTGATAGACATGTTCGGGTTTTCCTATTTGTAAAATTTCTCCTTTTTTCATGACAAGCAAATCATCAGCAATACCATAAGCATCTTCAACATCGTGTGTGACAAAAATACAAGCAATTTTTTCTGTTTTTATCATCCGAAAAAGCTCATTTTTGATTTTATTTTTATTCAGCGAATCTAAATGACTGAATGGCTCGTCGAGAAGCAATAGTTTGGGTTCTTCGGCAATCGCTTTGGCAATCACAGCCCTTTGTTGCTCGCCTCCCGAAACTTGCCGAGGAAGATGGTGCTGCACGTGGATCAATCCACTGATAGACAGTAAATTATCTACTCTTTTTTGCTTATATTCCTCTTCGTAATAACGCAACTCATAAGCAATATTGGCTCGTAATGAAATATTGGGAAATAATCCATAGTCTTGTCGCACTAATTTAATGTCTGGATGCCCCGCAATAAGCTTTTCTGATGGAGGAGTAATTCGTTGATTATCAAGCATTAAAGTACCGGAGTCGGGTTCGTATAAACCTGCAATTAGATGAAGAAGACTTGTTTTTCCCGAACCACTTTCTCCCAAAATAGATAAAATTGCCCCTTCTTCTAATGTAAAAGAAATATGATTGACAACAGCCTGATTGTCAAAAAATTTAATTAATTCACTGACTTTTAGTAAACTCATGCCTGCTTTTTTTGCAAAAATACAAGTTTTTAATAGAAATAGTCTTTTTTTGTTGTGTATGCTTTTTGACTTTTATATATTGCTTTTCAATAAAAGCCTTATCTGACCCTATTTTGAATAAATGTTAGAATTATACAAACAACAAACCAAATGTTTGGTTGCTTTAGATTCCATTATTTTTGGATTTGACGGAACTGAATTGAAACTTTTGTTAGTCAAGCGTGGAGTACAAACCAATCACGATACTTGGTCATTGATGGGTGGGTGGCTGAAAGCCAATGAGAGCCTCGATGAAGCTGCCGAACGAATTTTGTTTGAATTGACGGGAGTTTCGGGTATATTTTTAGAACAAATCAGTGCTTTTGGAGACCCCAAGCGTGACCCAGTAGAAAGAACGGTTTCTGTCGCTTATTTTGCATTAGTTAATGTGAAAGATTATGAAACCAAAATATCGGACACGTATCATGCCAAATGGTTTTCGATGGACAGTTTACCTGAGTTATTATTCGACCACCATGAGATGATTCAAGCAGCTATCGAAAAACTAAGATATAAGGCGGCTTTTCATCCGATTGGTTTTGAACTAATGCCCGAAAAATTTACTATTCCTCAAATTTTGAATCTTTATGAGGCTATTTATGGGAATAATTTTGACAAAAGAAATTTTAGTAGAAAAATTTTATCAACAGGATTGCTTGTCAAACTCAAGGAAAAACAAAAAGGATTTTCGAAAAAAGGAGCTTTTTTATATACTTTAGATGCCGAAAAATATAAAAAACATTCGGACTCTTTCTTGAATTTTATTCCTAATCCCGAAGGACTCGTGTAGTGATTTTGCATATTTATATCCAACAATAGAGGATTTAAACGGGTAGCTTGTCTGATAGTATGATTTTTCTCAGTTTTTCGACTTATTTTTTGTGCTAATTTTGAGCTTTAATTGAGAAATATGCTCGAAACTACCTTAATAAAAAAATATGATGTGCCGGGACCAAGATACACAAGCTATCCGACGGTTCCTTATTGGAAAAATGAAGGTTTTTCTGTCGATAAATGGAAAGAAAATCTTTTGAAAACTTTTGAATTAACCAATAAATCAGATGGTATAAGCATCTATATTCACTTACCATATTGCGAGAGTTTGTGTACTTTTTGTGCTTGTCATAAACGAATTACCAAAAGTCATGCTGTTGAGATGCCTTATATCGAGGCAGTGTTGAAAGAATGGCATTTGTATGTGTCTTTATTTGCAGAAAAACCGAATATTGCAGAAATTCATCTAGGAGGTGGCACACCGAGTTTTTTTGCCCCAAAAATGTTGCAGATTTTGATAGAGGGAATTTTAGATGATGCTGTGATTTCCTCTAATCATGAATTTAGTTTTGAGGGGCATCCCAATAATACCACTTTTGAGCATCTCGAAACTTTGTACAATCTTGGATTTCGGAGGGTGAGCTTTGGCGTACAAGATTATGACCCAAAAGTCCAAAAAGCAATTCACCGCATTCAACCCTTTGAAAATGTACAAAAAGTGACTGATTTTGCCCGAAAAATTGGTTATACGTCGATTAGCCACGATTTAGTATTCGGATTACCTTTTCAGGAATTAAGCTCCATCGAAGATACCGTTCAAAAAACGTTGGCGTTACGTCCAGATAGAATTGCTTTTTATTCGTATGCACATGTTCCGTGGATAAAAGGCAACGGGCAACGTGGATTTGATGAAAATAATCTCCCAAGCGGCGAGGAAAAACGGGCATTGTATGAAAAAGGTAGGAAATTGCTGGAACAAAATTTTTATCATGAAATTGGTATGGATCATTTTGCATTGCCGCATGATTCGATGTTTATATCCCAACAAGAAGGTACTTTACACCGAAATTTTATGGGATACACCACGACACAATCCAAAGTATTGCTTGGTTTAGGGGCATCGTCAATCAGTGATTCGTGGACTGCTTTCGGGCAAAATATCAAAGAAATTGAACCTTACATGGAGGCTGTTTCCAAAGGAGAGTTTCCAGTTTTTAAAGGACATGTGTTAAATCAAGAAGATTTGTTCATCAGAAAACAAATCCTGAATATCATCTGTCAGCTGGAGACCTCGTGGGAAATAAACGATTGGACGGAAGAAGAGAAAGAATATCTTTACGATAAATTAGCCGATTTTGAGGCAGATGGCTTGCTTCAACTACAAAGTTTGGGCATAAAAGTAAGTTCCAAAGGCAAAGCGTTTGTCCGGAATATATGTATGCTTTTTGACAAATACTTACAAGCCAATAATCCAAAAGAAAAATTATTTTCAAGAACAATATAAGTGGCGAAGGGGAAGAAGGGGTGAAATAGATGCTTGGTTTTTTTAAACACCACAAACATATCCTAGCATAATTGTAAACATAAAAAGACCTCCTGTTTTTATTTGAGTGCCTAATGATGCTCAAATTTAAACAGAAGGTTTTTTTACTATCATCCTTGAAATTTGGAATGACTCATGTTGTTTTATTTAAGACAAGCCAATGTCGGTTATATCAACACATTTCCAGTCATCTCACTTGGAATAGGAATTCCCATCAAAGTCAAAATTGTAGGAGCAATATCTCCTAATTTTCCCGATTTTACGTCATATCTATTATTTTTATCAACCACGATACAAGGCACAAGATTCAAAGAGTGCTGTGTATTTGGAGATTTATCGTCATTCAACATAAAATCAGCATTGCCATGGTCAGCAATAACAATAGAAGTGTAGCCATGTTCTAAACCAGTTTCTACTACTTGTTCCAAACATTTATCTACCGTTTCCACAGCCGCCACAACCGCTTCAAAAACCCCTGTATGTCCAACCATATCTGGGTTTGCAAAATTCAAACAAATAAAATCAACTTCACCTTTTTGCAGCTCAGGCAAAATAGCATTGTCTATGTCATTTGCTGCCATTTGCGGTTTTAAGTCATACGTTGCTACATCTTTAGGAGACGGACAAAGCAAACGACTTTCCCCTGCAAAAGGTTGTTCATTTCCACCCGAAAAGAAAAATGTCACGTGTGGGTATTTTTCGGTTTCTGCAATCCTGATTTGCTTTTTACCAGCTTTTTCCAACACTTCTCCTAAAGTATTATTAAGATTATCTTTTTCATAAATAACCTTGACATTTTTATAGGTTTCGTCATAATTAGTCATGGTTAAATAATGCAAATGCAAGGCTTTCATTCCAAAATCAGTGAAATCTTTTTGGGTCAATACCTCTGTAATTTCACGTCCTCTGTCGGTTCTGAAATTAAAGCACATCACCACGTCGCCTTCCTGAATAGTCGCCACGGGTGAGTTATTTTCAGTAATAACAATCGGTTTCAAAAACTCATCCGTAATATCCTGTTCATACGACCCTTGAACGGTCTCGGAAAGTTGATTAATCGTAATTTTAGTATCCGCTGCTCCATGAACCATCGCATCATAAGCGAGTTTGACACGCTCCCAACGTTTATCTCTATCCATGGCATAATATCTTCCTACGACTGAATCAATTTTTCCACCTGTTTGGTCGAGAGTTGCTTGTAAATCAGCCAAAAAGCCCTTTCCACTCTTAGGGTCGCAGTCACGCCCATCGGTAAAAGCATGAACATAGACATTTTTCAGACCAAAATCTCCGGCAGCTTTACACAAACCCTTCACGTGGTCAATATGCGAGTGAACTCCGCCATCAGAAACCAAACCAATAAAATGTACGTTTTTATTATTTGATTTTGCATATTCAAAAGCCTCTACAAGCGTAGATTCTTTCGCTAATTTACCTTCTTCTACCGCAATGTTTATCTTTTCTAATTCTTGATACACCACTCTTCCTGCCCCTAAATTCATGTGTCCAACCTCCGAATTTCCCATTTGCCCATTCGGCAAACCAACTGCTCGTCCACAAGCTTCCAAGGTACTATTTGGATACTCTTGCATCAATTTTCTAAAATATGGAACATTTGCAGAGTCGATAGCCGAACGCCATTCTTGTCCTTTTTCAGGAATTCCCCATCCATCAAGGATAATTAAAATTACTTTTTTGCTCATATTAATTTATTTTCTTTTGGTTAAAGACAAATTCAAAATTAGTTATTTTTTTTGTAAGCTTATTCCTCTTTGAGTTTTAATTGATATTTTTCAATCAAAAAATCCACAAATGCTTCATTAGATCTGCGGACGATTTGAAAAACCTCTTCAAATGCCTCTTCGCTTTCATAATATGGGTCAGGCACTTCGCTGATACCTCGGGTATCTGGGTCGTGGTCTCTCAATAAAAATACCTTATCGGCGGGAGGTGGCGTATGTTTGGTTTTGAAATATAGTTCGTACACGTCTTTAAAATTTGATTCATCCATCACCGCAATGTGCTGAAACTCATCAAAATCCAAAGTTGTCATTTTTCTCCCTCGATGTATTAGGGCAATTCCATGCGAAAGTGCATTTTTGATGGTTCGTTTGTCGGGAAGAGAGCCAATGTGATAGCCTGCCGTACCAGCGGAATCACATGCTATCTTATCACTGATACCTTTTTGATTGATAATTTCTCTAAAAGTTGCTTCTGCAATAGGCGAACGACAAATATTTCCCAAACAGACAAATAGTACTTTTATCATTTTTTGATTGTTTAAATTTAATAATAAGTCCAGATTTTTTCTTCTTGAGTAAGTAAGAAAAGCCACTACGTTAAAAGAAAACTCTATTTTTGATTGGTACTGTCATATACTTTTTCACCTCCCAAATACGTATTCTTTATTTTTACTTGACGCAGTTTTTCATTTGAAATCTGCATAATATCTTGCTCAAGTATTACAAAATCTGCCATTTTTCCCACCTCAATACTTCCTCGTTCTTTTTCTTCAAAATTGGAATATGCACTCCAAATAGTCATGGCTCGTAACGCTTGCTCTCGTGTCAGTGCATTTTCTGACTGAAATCCACCTTCTGGATAATTTTGGGCATCTTGTCGGGCAACTGCCGAATGAAAACCAAAAAGAGGATTGATAAACTCAACAGGAAAATCACTGCCATTGGCAATTAATCCATTTTGTTTCAATAAATCCTGAAAAGCATACGCTGTTTTGACACGTTCTTCGCCTAACCGTTCGTCCGCCCAATACATATCCGAAGTAGCATGAGTCGTTTGTACCGAAGGAATGATAGAAAAATCTCCGAATTTATGCACGTCTTCTTTACTTACCACCTGGGCATGCTCTATTCTCCAACGACGATTATTTTTTTCTTTTAGTAATTTTCCATAAATATCCAAAATAAGCCGATTCGCTGAATCTCCGATGCAATGAGTATTGGCTTGATAATCTGAATGAAAAATTTGAGTAAGACTCGTTTCTAGCTCTTTAGGACTCAAAAGCAAAAATCCCGTTTTTGCGGGTTCGTCGCTGTAAGGCTTCAACAGACACGCCCCTCTTGAACCTAATGCTCCATCAGCATATAATTTAAAAGAACGAACATTCAAATGTTCTGTTTTATAAATACCCTTTTTGATGTAGTAATCTAAATTTCTGATTCCCAGCGATACCATGACATAATTTCTGATTTTCAACGAGCCTTCTCGATTCATTTTATCAATCAAATCTATGTCATCTTGATTCAAACCAGCATCAGACACCGTCGTTAATCCAACCTTAAAACATTCCTTTTGGGCATCGAGTAGCATTTTTCTTTTTTCTGCAATCGTTGGCAATGGCATGACTCTACGGGCAAGCCCCATGGCATTATCGACCAATATACCAGTTAGTTGATTGTTTTTAACTTCGACTAAGCCTCCGTCCACTTTACTATTGATTGAAATTTTAGCCAATTGAATTGCCTTTGAGTTTATCAAAACGGCATGACCGTCTATTCTTGTCAAAAGCACGGGCTTGTTTGGGAATGCTTTGTCTAATAATGATTTATCTGGAAAAGATTTGTCTTTCCAATCATTTTGGTCCCAACCTCGACCAATAATCCATTGATTGCTTGGGTTTTTCTTGGCAAAGTCTTTCAACTTTTCAACAATTTCTTCATAAGATTCTGTTCCAACCAAATCGCATTGGGCAAGCATTTGCCCAAAACCTGTGTAGTGACTATGTGGGTCATAAAATCCTGGACAAATCGCCTTTCCTTTGGCATCTACCTTCGTTTTTGCTTCAAACTTTTCTAATAATTCTTTATTTCCGCCAATGGCTATAAATTTTCCGTTTTTGATAACAAAAGCTTCTTGGATAGAAAAACTATTATCGACAGTATATACTTTGGCATTAAAAACCAATAAATCTGCTTTTGTTTTTTGAGCAAAAGCTTGAAAAAATGACACAAATACAAAGAGTAGTTGAAATAGATGTTTACGATAAATTTTCATAAGGTTTGTTTTTTTATGCAAATTATAAAAAAAGCGAAGTAAAGTCTATCTTTACCTCGCCACAAAATATTCAGGATAGGAAAATAATTATTTTATATTCGCCTTATCCAAAGCTTCTTGAAAAATTCGTGCATTATTGGTATGCTCTTGGAAAGTTTCAGCAAAATTGTGATACCCCGAAAAATCCTCTTTTGCACAAAAATACATAAATTTATGATGCTCATAGTTCAAAACAGCATCTAAGGCATTTGGTTCGGGCAAAGCAATGGGACCAGGAGGTAAACCCATGTTTTTATAGGTATTATAAGGCGAATTGACACTCAAATGTTTATAAAGAATTCTTTTGATGCTAAAATCTCCCACCGCAAACTTTACCGTTGGGTCTGCTTGCAGAGGCATATTTGCCGCCATTCTATTGATATATGCACCAGCAACTCGAGGCATTTCATCTACTTTATTAGTCTCCGACTGAACAATGGATGCCAGAATACCTACCTGAATCGGTGTCATTTGGATGGCTTCTGCTTGCTTTAACTTAGATTCTGTCCAATATTTCGTGTATTCGTCGTGCATTCTTGCCATAAATTTCTCAGGAGTAGTCGTCCAACGAACAAAATAAGTATTTGGCAAAAACATACACATAATGGTACTTGTATCAAAGCCAAACTTTTGACAAGTTTCTGGAGATTGTAATAGTTTGGTTAATTCTTCAGTTTTAAACTCAAACTTGCCACTCATCTTTTTTATCAAATCCGATTTCAATCTTACATTATTGAATGTCAATCGAACCTCATCTTGTCGGCCATTTCTTAACTTTGAAATAACTTCACGATTTCCAGAGTTAGGACGAATAATATACCTTCCTGGCCTTACCTTATCACGGTATTTCATCAATTTAGTAAGAAATTGAAAAGAAATTTCGTCCGTTATCATTTTGTTCTTGTGCAACGAATCAATCACCGTTTTATAATTGGCTCCAGTCGGAATGTACAGCACAAAATCTTTCTTACCATCTACATTCAAGTTGGCACTGCTGCTGACTTGCCAAAAATAAAACGATAAGGTAGCCGCTACACTGGTACTAATCACCAAAGCGTATGCAATAAATTTTCTGTTTTTCAACATGATTAAAGGTTATTTAAGCTTTTTAATAATCTCGTCGATTGTCATTTTATCTTGTTCTCCCGATTGCATGTTTTTCAATGTCAACAATTGAGATTGTATTTCATCAGAGCCAATGACAAGCACAAAAGGAATGCTTTTTTTATGAGCATAATCGAATTGTTTTTTGATTTTACTAGCTTCGGGATAAATTTCAGCATTAATCCCTGCATCTCTTAGCTTTTTCAAAAGCGGGAGAGAATAAGCTTCTGCATCGGCATCAAAATTAGTGAATAATAATTGAGTTGTAACCGATTGATTCTCGGGAAATAGATTCAATTCTTCCATCACATCATAAATTCTATCTACCCCCAACGAAATCCCAACTCCCGAAAGACCAGGCATGCCAAAAGTACCAGTCAAGTTGTCGTATCTGCCTCCGCCCGAAATACTGCCTATCTGCACGCCATTCGCTTTCACCTCAAAAATTGCTCCTGTATAATAGCTCAAACCTCTCGCCAAAGTAATATCCAACTGCATTTTATCGGTATTAAGACCGAAGTTTTCGACTAGCTTCCATATTTTCTCCAATTCCTCTATTCCCTTTATAGCAACCTCAGAAGCCCCCAACCAAAGACGAAGCTCATCAAAAATATTCGTTTTGGCATTGGATAGATGAAATATTGGTTCTAATTTTTGAATAGATTCTTCAGAAAAACCCTTTTGAACTAATTCTTCGATTACTTTTTCTTTGCCGATTTTATCCAGCTTATCAATTGCGACCGTCAGGGCTACTTCACTTCCTTTCAAACCAATAATTTCAGCAATTCCACTCAAAATTTTACGATTATTGATTTTTATGGTAAAATCTGGTATTCCTAAGCTTGACAAAATTTCTTGTAGCATCAAGACAATTTCCGCTTCACAAATTAGAGAATCTGTTCCTACCACATCAGCATCGCACTGATAAAACTCACGGTATCGACCTTTTTGAGGGCGATCGGCTCTCCAAACTGGCTGTATTTGATAACGTTTGAAAGGCATCACCAAATCATTTCGGTTCATCACCACAAATCTCGCAAAAGGTACAGTCAAATCATATCGAAGCCCTTTTTCCGAAATTTTCAAAGTCAATTTCTTAGACCCCTCCTCCCAATCCTGAGGAGATAAATCTTTGGCAAAATCGCCTGAATTGAGAATTTTGAACAGAAGTTGGTCTCCCTCATCGCCATATTTTCCCATCAAAACCGACAGATTTTCAATACTTGGGGTTTCAATCGGTAAAAAGGCAAACTTCTGAAACGTTTTTTTGATGGTATCAAAAATATAATTGCGTCTGACCATCACTGCCGGGCCAAAATCACGTGTCCCTCTTGCTATACTGGGTTTACTCATCGTAATAGTGCTTAATTTATCAACAAAAAGCTACCTTTTTTCGGGCAAACTTTATTTTGTCCCAAAAATAGTGTAAAAAAGTCATTGTTAATTATTAAATGTAAATTGATTTTTATAAATTTGCACCCTAATTCCGACAAAGCTCTGAAAATAAAAGGCTTCATTCGTATAAAAATTTTTAAATTCCCTTTGTCTTTTGACAAAAATCATTGAAAAAGGGGCTAAATACATAAAAAAATGGCAGTAACACAATTAAAAAGAAAAGCAAAAAGAAACCAAGCTGTTGCGAAAAACAGAGTTGCAGAAATCAAGCGTTTGTCTTACAAAGTAGAAATTAAGCGTGTTGATGTAGAAGAATTGAAAGCTCAATTTGCTAAATAATAAAAAAGAGTTTCTTTCGAGAAACTCTTTTTTGTTTTATTCTGGCGTAGCCAATTTGCTAATTGCCAATTTTTTTCGTTTTTTATCTCTATTTTTCAGAGCTTTTTTGATTAATTTTTTGTGTTCCATTTTCATTCTGAAAATAATTGCTTGCCCAAACACACACAAGCCGCCGTTAATCAGTATTAAACTATAAGTACCCAAAAGCACCCATCGTGTGGTGGCTTGATTGGTATGCTTTAAGTTTCCCGCCTCGCTGAATACCGACAATCCGAAGCCGATTAATAATAGCCCAAGTATCGAGCAAATAAGCCATTTGGTATGAAGACTCATGTTTTTTAACAATTTTTTGCCTTGAGGTTTCTGTTTTTTTATTTCCATCTCTTAATCTTTTGATAATTGGTGCTAAAATCAAAACAAAAATAACTAATTTTGGGCTAAATTTTCAATAATTAATTTTCATGTATTAATAAATTCTTTTGCTTATATTTTTTGAGGCATCTTTTTTTAGAAATACATTATTAGAAGCGATTGTTTAGAACAAAAAATCATTCAAGATGGGTCAAATTATAAGTCTTTTATTACGTTTTATTCCAAGAAAATACCTTCAATTATTCAGCCATATTCCTCTGAAAATTTATACTTTTTTTCTGAAAGGCGACAATGTAGAATGTCCGGTATGTGATGCTCATCTAAAGCGTTTTTTGCCTTATGGAAGATTGGTTTCAAGACCGAATGCTCTTTGTCCTAATTGCTTGGCACTCGAAAGACACCGTCTCATGGCATTGTATTTGAAAGAAAAAACAAATTTTTATTCGGGTTCTAATCTAAAAGTACTGCATGTTGCTCCTGAATATTGTTTCATCGATAGATTTGAAACCTTAAAAAATATTGATTATATCACGGCAGATATCGAATCTCCTTTGGCAAAAGTTAAAATGGATATTCACCAAATCCCTTTTGAAGAAAATACTTTTGATGTTGCTATTTGCAATCACGTAATGGAACATGTTGATGATTATCACAAAGCCATGTCTGAACTATATCGTGTTCTCAAACCAGGCGGCTGGGCAATCATTCAATCGCCACAAGATTTAACAAAAGCGACCACTTTTGAAGACCCATCTATCACAGACCCGAAAGAGAGGGAAAGAGTTTTTTGGCAAAACGACCACTTGAGGCTTTTCGGACGAGATTATGGCAGGGTGTTAGAAAAAGCAGGTTTTCAAGTAACAGACGACGATTTTGTGATGCAAATGCCCGAAAATCTGGTCAATCGCTATGCTCTTCCCAAAGAAGAAATCGTCTATTTTTGCGAAAAAAAATAATACACAGACTTCATCAACCTTAACTATTATACATTATGAAATTAAATAATCAAGTGGCTGTTATTACCGGTGGAAACTCCGGCATCGGAAAAGCCACCGTAAAATTATTTCTTCAACAAGGGGCGAAAGTGGTGGTTGCCGATTTAGCAGCTCAATTAGATGACGAATTGAGCGAACTCGGGGCGGATATTGCCTATATTCAAACAAATGTGGTTGAATTGGCTTCTGTCGAAAAAATGATTGCTTTTAGTTTAGAGAAATTTGGAGCATTCCATATCCTTGTGAATTCCGCAGGCGTTTTAGGTCCTCGCACCCGAACAGACAAATACCCTGAAACGGATTTTGATAATGTTATGGCAGTAAACGTCAAAGGTGTTTGGAATGGTATGAAGGTTGCTTTGAATCATTTTTTAGCTCAAAAACAAGGCACTATTGTTAATATTGCCTCTGTCGCAGGGCATTTAGGTATGGTCGGGCATATTGCTTATTCCGCAAGCAAACATGCTGTTATCGGAATGACTAAGACAGCAGGTATCGAGTATGCCAAAGCGGGCATTCGAATCAATGCGGTATGTCCTGGTTTTACACAAACACCCATGCTTGAAGGGGCAGACACAGAAGATGCTTATCTTGAAGCACTCAAACAAGCTACTCCAATGAAACGCTTCGGAAAACCGGAGGAGATTGCCCAAGCTATTTTGTATTTGGCAAATGATGACTCTTCTTTTATGACCGGCCAAAGCATGATTTTAGATGGCGGTTTGATTTTACAATAATCTTAACAGAATTTCACAATGAAAAATATATTTGATTTAACAGGCAAAGTTGCTTTGATTACAGGGGCAAGTAAGGGAATTGGAGAAGGTATCGCACGAATTTTTGCTCAATTTGGTGCAAAAGTTGTCATCAGCAGTCGCAAACAAGCAGATTTGGATATTGTAGCCAATGATATTATTGCCCAAGGAGGTATATGTACCGCTATTGCAGCCAATACTGGAGAGGTCGCACAATTGCAGGAATTAGTCGATAAAACAATAGAATTGTACGGAGGTATTGATATTTTGGTCAATAATGCTGCTACAAATCCGGTGTTCGGTCCTTCGTTGGATTGTTCGGCATCGGCTTTCGACAAAATAATGCAGATTAATGTCAAAGCACCCTTTGAACTATCAAAAATGGTACACGAAAGCATGAAAAATCGTGGAGGAGGTAGTATCATCAATATCAGTAGTATTGCAGGACATACCCCCGACCCAGGTTTGGGTATGTATAGTGTCAGTAAAGCTTCACTCAACATGCTCACGAAAGTGTTGGCAAAAGAATGGGGACAAGACGGAATCAGGGTAAATGCCATTTGCCCAGGATTAATTAAGACCAAATTTAGTCAGGCTTTGTGGGAAAATGATAAGATTTTAGAACATTTTACGAAAAGATTGCCGATTGCTCGAATGGGTTCGGTAGAAGAAATCTCTCCAATGGCTCTGTATTTGGCATCAGAAGCCTCTGCATATACCACTGGCGGGCTATTTTCGATTGATGGTGGGACAATCATTTAGTAATTTATACGGTCTATTTCAATATGAATGTTTGCGTAGTAATACCGGTTTATCGGGCAAATCTCAGTCATTTAGAAGAGATTTCCTTGGCTCAAGTAGTGAAGATTTTAGGAAATTATTCACTGATTATCATCAAGCCGGATACTTTGGACTTGACTCAGATTTTAAACCAATATCCTTTGCTAAAAGTCGAGAATTTTAAAGATTCTTACTTTCAAAGTACCTTGACTTATAATCGACTGATGCTTTCGGAGGAGTTTTATAGTCGTTTTATTTCATTCGAATATATGCTAATTTATCAATTAGACGCATTTGTTTTTAAAGACGAATTATCCGAATGGTGCAAAAAAGGATACGACTATATTGGAGCACCATGGAGAATCGAAATAGAATTTGATTCTTTTTTAAAGGAGTGTATTTGGAATATTAAACGAAAAATTGCTCTGTGGTTCGACTTAAAAGAGGAAAAATTCGGAAAATATGGGCCTAAAGAAATTATTCTCAAAAGAGCTGTCGGAAATGGAGGTTTTTCATTGAGAAAAGTTGATAAATTTTTGAAACTCATCCCCCAAAATCAACCTAAAATAAATGAATATCTTCAAAAAGCTGCAAGCCATCCTGCTTATAATGAAGATATGTTTTGGAGCATCGAATTGAACAGATACTTTCCTCAATTAAATATTCCAGATTGGAAAATTGCCTTGAAATTTGCGGTAGAGCATTTGCCTCAAAAAGCAATCAAACTCAATGGGGGTTTGCCTTTCGGTTGTCATGCTTGGGATATTTATGAAACTGAATTTTGGAAAAAAGAAATCGAAAAATACGGCTATCAATTCTGAAAATCTAAGTTAAACGCTGTTTTTTGATTTCAGGAGATTTTTATATCATTCGTTTGTGAAGGAAATTTCAAATTCAGACCATAACCTTCTGAATTTTTCCTTTTTATTAATCTATTGTCTATGACAAAAATAATACTTGATACGTCAGTCATTGGTGTAAGCTATTTTCACGAAAAATCAAGAACGGGTATTTTTCGTGTGGTTGATGAATTATTTAGAGGAATACAAAATGACCCAGCATTGGAACTGAGTCTCTCTTCGGTAGAGCATTTGCCAGAAATGATGGGTTTTCTGAAGAAGCATTGCCCCAATCAGGAATTTGATTGGGTACAGCTTCCGAAAGACCTATCGCTTGCAAAGTTTGAAAATTCAGTTTTACAATCGTTTCCATTCAAATCTTTGCCCCAAAAAATTATTCGGGAGATTTTTCTGAGAGTAAGAAATTTCCGAACACCCTACTTTCACTTGGATATGACACACATCAGCGAATACGATGTTTTTCATTCCCCATTTTTACCTATTCCTGAAGAACTAAAAGGCAAAAAAAAGCCTAAAAAAGTGATTACCATCCATGACTTTATTCCACTGATTTATCCTGAATTTTTTGGAGATTGGAATAAAATTATGATGGATAAAACCCTGAAAAGTATCGATGAGGATACTTACCCGATTTGTGTTTCGGAATCCACTAAAAATGATTTATGTAAATTTACAAAAATCGACCCTGAAAGGGTATTTGTCGTGCCATTAGCAGCCTCAAAAGAGTATTTTTACCCAGAAAAGAATGTTGAAAAAAGAAAACAAATTTTAAAAAAATACCAAATACCTACCGAACAAAAATACTTTTTATCTCTATCCACTTTAGAACCTAGGAAGAATATCGAACGAACCATCCGTTCTTTTTTTCAATTAATACAAGAACAAAAAATAGATGATTTGAACCTAGTTTTAGTTGGTACCAAAGGCTGGGATTTTGGCACAATTTTCAAAGAAATTGACTCAAACCCATCTCTAAAAAATAAAATCATCATCACTGGATTTGTAGAGGATGACGACCTAGCGGTTTTGTATTCGGCTGCACGGGCTTTTGTGTATCCATCTTTATACGAAGGATTTGGGCTTCCGCCTCTCGAAGCAATGCAGTGTGGGATTCCGGTCATTTCGTCGAATAATAGCTCTATTCCCGAAGTAGTTGGGAAGGCGGGAATCTTGGTAAGTCCTACCGACCATGACCAAATTACAGAGGCTATGTGGCAATTGTACTCGAATGATGCCCTGCACCATCAATTAAGTGAGTTGGCTTTACAACAATCCGAAAGGTTTTCGTGGCAGAAATTCATGGATGAACACCTAAAAATTTACCAAAAAATCTCTTAAATCGGCAATTTTTCAAAAGAATTCATGAAAAAATATCTCTTAGCGGCATGCCTATTGCTGTGTTTTTCGGTGCTAAGCCTTGCTCAAATAAAACATATTGAGCCACTTCAATGGTGGATAGGAATGAAAAATCCAAAACTTCAGCTATTGGTACATGGCGACAAAATAGCCGAATTAATCCCTATTATCAATCATCCGGGGGTAAAATTAGCAAAAATTCATCGAGCTGATAGCCCAAACTATCTATTTCTCGATTTAATCATTTCTCCACAAGCCAAAGCTGGAAAAATGAACATTATCTTCCAAAAACAAGGAAAGATTGTACTTTCTTATCCTTACATGTTGCTTTCAAGAGAAAAATCAAGCCCGCAATTCAAAGGGTTTGATGCCTCCGACGTGATTTATTTAATCACTCCAGATAGATTTTCCAATGGAAATATCGACAATGATAGTATTGAAGGGATGAAAGAGACTCAGGTAAACAGGAATTTTGAAGGAGGACGACACGGAGGAGATATCAGAGGAATCATTGAGCATCTCGATTATATAAAATCCATGGGATTTACGGCAATTTGGCCAACCCCAATGCTTGAAAATGATATGGCAGCTTATTCTTATCATGGATATTCGATTACCAATCATTACAAAGTTGACCCACGGTTTGGTACTTTACAAGAATACATCGAATTAGCTAAAAAAGCACAAGAGAGAGGAATTAAACTCATATTCGATGAGGTATTAAATCATACTGGGCTAAATTATTGGTGGAAAGACGATTTACCTTTCAAAAATTGGATTAATTTTCAAGGAAATTACAAAGCTTCCAACCATCGCCGAACCGTTAACCAAGACTTATATGCCTCGGAATATGACAAAACATTTATGACAAAAGGCTGGTTTGACTCCTCCATGCCCGACATGAATGCCGAAAATCCTTTTCTGGCAAATTATTTGATTCAAAACTCTATTTGGTGGATAGAAACCCTTCATTTGGGAGGTATTAGGCAAGATACCTATGGATATTCTGACAAAAATTTTCTGAAAAAATGGAGTTGTGCCATCATGGATGAATACCCTAATTTCTCTTTAGTAGGCGAAGAATGGAGCTATAATCCTTTGATTACTTCGTATTGGCAACAAGGGAAAATGAATAAAGATTCCTATTCGGGTTGCTTAACATCAGTGATGGATTTTCCGATACAAGGGGCATTGGTAGCCGCTTTGAAAGAGAAAGACGACAAACATTTCAGCAAAGGTCTGCCAACTTTATATGAGGCTTTGGCAAATGATTTTGTATATCCAAACCCCAATCGATTGCTTATCATGGCAGATAACCACGACATGGATAGAATATATACGCAATTGGACAAAGATATGGCTCTAACCAAAATGGCTATGGCGTATTTGCTGACTATTCGGGGAATTCCACAAATATATTACGGAACAGAAATTTTAATGGAAAACTCCGAGCATCGTGATAATCATGGCTACATTCGTTCGGATTTTCCGGGAGGCTGGCAAGGGGATAAAATAAATGGATTTACGGGAGAAGGTCTTGCTTCATCTCAACAAGAAATGAAGGATTATTTGCGTCAATTATTGCAATGGAGAAAAAACAATTCGGTGATTCACTCTGGCAAAACGCTTCATTTTGCCCCTTTTGATGGCATTTATGTTTATTTTAGGCATCATTCTAATAAAATAGTGATGATTGTAATGAATAAAAATTTTGAAAAAACAACGATTGATTTGGCAAGATTTGCTGAAATATTATCGCAAAAAACAAAAGCTGAAGATGTACTGAGCCATGAAAAACAAACCCTTGGAAACAAACTAACAGTGGCTGCAAGGGCAGTCAGTATTTTTGAAATTAATTGACTATAAAAATGATACAAAATAGTTTAGACTTCCCTTCTGATGAGTGGGAAAAAATTTTGGAACAAACTTCTGAGTTGATTCTTCATCATTATCAGCGTTTGTCATCAATGAAAGGATTTAATGTTGAATCTCAGCCAGAAGTAGCTTCTTGGTTTGAGGAGCCACTTCCTTTAAGCCCGACCTCTTTTTCAAGTTTATTACCTCAATTAAAAACACAGATTTTAGATAGTGCCACTGGAAATTTAGGGGAGAATATGTACGCCTACGTCATGTCTGGTGGCAATCAAGTATCGACTTTGGCGGAGTTTATGATGTCCACAGTCAATCAAAACAATGCGAAATGGCACTTAGCTCCTGCCATGGCAGAGATTGAAAAAAGAGTGGTGCATTGGGCAGACGAAATGATTGGCATAGATACTCAAGCTGGTGGAGCAATGGTTAGCGGAGGTTCGGAGGCTAACTTGGCAGGTTTGACAGTTGCTCGAAATATATTTTTCAGGCAGTATGATATCAAGAAAAAAGGACTTTTTGGCGTAAAGCCCTTTTTGGTTTATTGTTCTTCAGAAACACACAATTGTATCGATAAAAGCATTGCATTACTCGGAATAGGCACTGATAATATCCGAAAAATACCCGTAAACGAATGTTTTCAAATCGATACCAAGGCATTACTTACTCAGATTGAGGCAGATACAAAAGATGGTTTTTTGCCTTTTTGTTTGATTGGCAATGCAGGGACTGTCAATACCGGAGCAATTGATGATTTAGAAACATTAGCAAGCATCGCCAAAGCCCACCAAATGTGGTTTCATATCGACGGGGCTTATGGAGGCTTGGCATCAACTTTACCAGAATTAAAACAAGCGTATCGTGGAATCCATCAAGCTGACTCCATCGCACTAGATTTTCACAAATGGCTTTATCAGCCTTTTGAGATAGGCTGTGTTTTGGTAAAAAATTGGGATATTTTAAGGGAGACGTACTTCAAGCAAGCCGATTATTTGCATAATTCGGGAGATGGGAAAATCGAATTTAATGAACATTATTTTCAATTGTCTCGAAACGCCAAGGCTTTCAAAGTATGGTTATCTGTCAAAGTATATGGATTTGAAAAAATTCAGCAGATGATTCGTAAAGATATTTTATTGGCAAATTATTTAGCTGAACAAATCAAACAAACATCTAATTTCGAGCTAATGTCTCAAGATAAATTAGCTGTCATTTGTTTCAGATACATCAAAGAAGGGCTGTCTGAAGATGAATTATCAGAATTTAACTTAAAATTGACAGATGCTTTGGAAAAAGACGGGAGGATATTCATTGCTGGAACCAAGTTGAATGGTAAATTTGTGCTTAGGGCTTGCTTGATTAATCATCGCAAACAAACTTCCTCCATCGATTATTTAATGGAAGTCATTGATGAAGTAGCCTCTGGCTTATAAATTCAAATTATTTGAATATTTTTCAAAGAAATTGACAAAATTCGATAAAATTCCCGTCTGGATCATTGAAAAACAATTGTAAAACTCCATCTGGACGGGGTTTTAAGGGTAAAAAATTTACCTTATTTTCTTCAAAATAAGCTTGAATAGCATGAATATTTTCCACTTCCAAGGCAAAGTGATTACTTTTAATCGGAACAAAATCCTTTTCTGGCGAACGAGCAATGAGGTGTAACTGCCGCCCTTCGCCTAAGTCATACCAAACGACTGGATAAGAAAATGCCGGAGGCTCGATTTCTTTCAGACCTAATATCTCTGAATAAAAAATTCGACTCCGCTCGACATCCGATATTTGAATGGCGACATGATTTAACTGCTTGATTTTGAAAAGTGTCTTCATTATTAATAAAATATTAGCTTAATTTTAAATATAATTCAGCATTGTAGCAAGCAATTTTCTGAATAATTCATTTTTTTTGTAACTTGCAACATGGAAAAATTTGTTGTTTCAGCTCGAAAATATCGTCCAATTACCTTCGATGCCGTCGTGGGTCAGGCACACATTACCACCACCTTACAAAATGCGATTCGCACCAATCACTTAGCCCAAGCTTTTTTATTTTGTGGTCCAAGGGGTGTTGGGAAAACCACATGTGCAAGAATTTTGGCTAAAACTATCAATTGTCAAAACCTAAGCGACGATATTTCTCCATGTAATGAATGTGATTCTTGCAAAAGCTTTAGCAATAATGCTTCTTTCAACATTCATGAATTGGATGCTGCCTCCAATAATTCTGTGGAAGACATCAGAAATTTAACAGACCAAGTGAGATTTCCACCACAATCGGGCAAATACAAAATCTATATCATCGATGAGGTTCACATGCTTTCACAAGCGGCTTTTAATGCTTTCCTGAAAACATTGGAAGAACCACCGAGCTATGCTATTTTCATCTTAGCGACAACTGAAAAACATAAAATTTTACCCACAATTCTAAGTAGATGTCAAATTTTTGATTTTAATCGTATTCAAATCAAAAATATTGCCGACCATTTAGCAAATGTTGCCCGAAAAGAAAGTGTCGAAGCCGATTATCAAGCCTTGGAGCTAATTGCACAAAAAGCAGATGGGGGCTTGCGTGACGCACTTTCTATGTTTGATTTGAACGTAACTTTTTCGGCAGGAAATAAACTGAGCTATGAGGCAGTTTTGGATAATTTACATATTTTGGACTATGACTATTATTTCAAAATGGTAGATGCTTTATCCGATAGTAAAACCTCGGACGCTTTGTTGATTTTAGATGAAATTATCAATAAAGGTTTTGATATTCATCAATTTGTGATAGGATTGAATGAGCATTTCAGAAATTTAATGGTTTGTAAAGACCAACAGACTATCAAATTATTGCAAGTGGCATCTTCCATCCAAGATAAATATTCTGAACAATCGTCAAAAGTATCTCTATCGTATCTTTTTTCATCTCTAAGTATTGGAAGTCAATTAGATTTGAATTTTAAAACTGCCAAAAATCAACGCTTACATGTGGAAATTGGCTTGATGAAGCTTTCGCAGATTCAGCAAGTATTACAACTAAGTGAGCTACCCAATCAGATAGGGGACGAAAAAAAAAACGATGATATAAAAGCATTAAGTAATAATATCCCTGATAAACAGGCTATTTCCCCTACTATTGAGGGGAAAGTCATTCAAAAATCGCTCATTAATTATTCCAATACGAAACTACGTTCCACTATTGGAATCGAAGAACCTATATTAAATCCGAAAACTAATAAATCGGAAGCCCAAGTTCAGGAAAGCATCGCCCCAGTGTATAACGAGCCTTTTACAGACTCGGAAGTAAGGCTTGCTATGAATACCTTTGCAGATAGTCAGGACAATGAAACCCTGAAAATTATGCTAAAAAGAGAGTTTATTTTGGAAGGCATGATGCTCACTTTACACCTAGATAATAGTGTACAAATAGATACTTTTAACCAAATTAAACAAGATTTGGCAACATTTGTGCGGCAGCAAATACGCAATAGTGCGATTCAATTTAATGCAGAAATTGCAGAAAATCATTCACAAGAAAAACGCCCTTATACCGCACAAGAAAAATTCGATTATTTAGCCAATAAAAATCCGAGTTTAGTTCATCTAAAAGCTACTTTAGATTTGGATTTATTATTTTAAACCATATTTTGGTACAAATGATAAAAGGGAGGTAGTAATGGGAAGACTAATTAAAAATATTTTTTGTTTATTGACATTTATACACTTTCCTGAAGTACTAGTATTGGCAAGTTCTTAACTAATTGAAGAAAAGGAATCAATAAACAAGCATTCTCTTAAATTTGAAACCATGCCCGAATTTTTGTTCGGGCATGGTCTTTTTTTATGAATTAAATGCTTTTTTGATTCGTTCTACGGCTTCTTGTAATCTCGAAAATTGTGTTCCGAAGTTTAGGCGAATGAAGCCTTTGCCATCAAAATAAAATTCACCTTCCGAAATTCCGACACCTGCCTCTTCCAAAAATGTACCGATATTCTCTATCCCAGTTTCTCGTACATCAATCCACGCTAAATAAGTTGCTTCAAGTGGATACATTTTCATACCTTTGATGCTATTTATTTCTTTTAAAAGGTAATCGTGATTTTTACGAAGATAGCTCAATAATTTTAGATTCCAATCTTCACAATCTCTGTATGCAGCAAGAGCCGCTCGGTAGGCAAAAGCAGAGTTCATCGGTTCGTAAAGGTATTTTAGGTTGGCAAATTTGGTTCTCAGTGATTCATTAGGAATAACAGCAAACGAACAGCCTAGCCCTGCAATATTGAAAGTTTTGCTTGGAGCTAGCAACGTGATTGTTTGCTCTTCTGCGACTTTGCTTAGGCTTGCAATAGAGGTATGTTGTTTCGTTTCATCGAGAATTAAATCGCAATGAATTTCGTCTGAACAAATGATTATCTGATGTTCTGCACAAATCTCACTTAATGTTTGAAGTTCCTCTTTGCTAAAGACTGTTCCTCCAGGATTGTAAGGATTACATAGCATAAACATTTTTGTTTTTGGGGTTATAGCTGCTTTAATTGCCTCTAAATCCAAAGTCCAACGCTCATTATCCAATTTCATTTGCACTTTTACCAATTTCTTGTTGGCGGCAAGGGGGGCTTTCATAAATGGCCCATACACGGGTACAGTTGTAATGATTTCATCTTCGGCATCGCCTACACTTAAACAAGACAACGTAAGCCCTGGAACCAAACCTGGCAACCAAACAATCCAATCTTTTTGAATTTTCCAATGGTGCTTCTCTTCTAATCTTTTGATTACGATTTCTGTTAATTCATCGGGAGTCTGCCAATAACCAATCACTCCTTGCTTGGCGACGTCTTCAATAGCTTTCAATATTGGTTGAGCAGCCTTAAAATCCATATCGGCTACCCATAAGGGGATAATATCTCGGTTTTTGTACTTTTCCCATTTGAAGCTGTCTGTATTGGTTCGATCTACCAAAATGTCAAAATCGTCATTCATTTGTATTAATATTTAAGAATTATTGTAAAATTATAATAATTTGCGGTCTTTTAACCAATCTTCTAAACGAGCCGGCCATTTTTCAACCGCACCTAAACTTCTCTTTTTAAGGGCGTATCCATGTCCTCCTTTGGCAAAAATGTGCATCTCCACTGGAACATTATTTTTTTTGCAGGCTAAAAAGTAATTAATACTGTTTTCTGGTACAACCCAATCGTCTGTGGTGCTAATGAGGAAGGTTGGGGGAGTATCTTTGCTGACTTGCTTGTCATTTGAATATAAATCTGCGTTTTCAATGCTCGGATTTTGCCCGATGAGGTTATTTCTTGACCCCGTGTGTGTAAATTTATCTCCCATAGAAATAACAGGATATATCAAAATAGAAAAATCAGGACGGACATTGCTGCTTGGGTCTGCTGTTTCGCCCACTTGTCTATTGAAATGTGTCGAAGCAGTGGAAGCTAAGTGGCCCCCAGCAGAAAAACCCATAATCCCTATTTTGTCAGGAGAAATGCCATATTTTGCTGCATTTTTTCTTACCAAACGAATGGCTTGTTGGGCATCTTGGAGCGGACGAATATCAACATGCGTGAAGAGATTTTCTTGAGGAAGTCGGTATTTTAATACAAAAGCAGTGATTCCTTTGGAATTGAACCATTCGGCAATTTCATATCCTTCATGGTCGATTGCCAAAATACTATAACCGCCCCCCGGGCAGATAATAACGGCGGCATCTGTTTTTTTTTGCTTCGGTTGATAGACATATAAAGCAGGTTGGGTAACATCATTTACCCGCGTAATTCCTCCGTCCGTTTTGGAATTTTCTGGAATATTGATGCCCTCTTTTAGTCCTGGAGTTCCTTCCGGATACAATAATACGGGATTTTTTTGAGCAAAGAGGGTCGATACTATTCCCATAAATACGAATGTTTTTGATGGTCGCTTGCGGACCTTCAATAATTCTGATTTCGTAATCGATGGTATCATTGTATACGG
>CAYUFZ010000016.1:0-24795 GCA_964444025.1 uncultured Emticicia sp. | reverse complement strand
CTACTTTCAAATCCCAAGGTCTCAATTCTTGTTGCTTTAGTTTTTCCAAACGCTCGCTTGCCATGTCGTTGATAAGCGGAACAACCGTTTCGGCAACAGCTTCATGGAATTTAAAACAATCTTCCGGAGAATAATCAAACCGCCCCATGGCAGCAAACATATAATCTCTAAAGTTTTCAAAACCAGCATTGACAGCTACTTGATGTCTCAAATTTTTCAGTTCATCAAACAAATTATCCAAGCTTTCGTGGTCTTGATACCTTCTTTCTGAGATTTTCAGCCAAGCATCTTCTCGAATAGTTCTATCAACCGATTGCAACAGATCACCGGCTTTCGGCAAAGTCATTTCTTCGCCGTTGATAGTCACCGTCATAGAAGCCGTAATAGATTGATATTCTGTTTGTTTGGTTTGAATTTGTGTTTCAATCGCAATATTTTCTTCCCTAAAAATCTCAACCGATTTTTTCATTCCTCGTATCATAATATCCAAGCCTTGCTCGTCCAATTCTTCTAAATAAGGCGATTCTAATGCTTTTTTATTCAATAAATCGGTATAAATAGATAATTCTGGCTGAATATTTTCTACAAAAAATTGATAACTTTGTTGGTTTTCCTCGCTTACAGTATCGCAAGTCATTTTGATATACCTCCAAGCCATATTTTCAGATAAATACGACTCCAATTCACTTCTGTCCACCAGCCATTGATAAAGCTCTTTTGAATTTTGCAAAGGTCGATTTTGTAAATTTTCGTAGAGAGGTTTTACATCTTCCCAAGCGTTTAGGCTAAACTCTTCCCCAATAAAATTGCGTGGTTTTCGGGTAGGTAACTTAATTTGTGATTCCATATTATTATTTTATTATTTCTAACTATTATCGCTTAAAATCTTCTAAACAACGAAAAACTTCAAAAGTCAAATCATAATCATTCGCCGACAATACAAAATTATCGGGCAGGTTACAATATTTCATAAAATTTTTCAGTTCTTGCCCTTTTAATTTTGTGATATAAGAAATGTACTCCGTATTATATCGGTATTCGACCAAGAGCTTTTTCAAATCTTCTTGCTTCATGGCTTCCAATTTTCGGCGAGTTTTTCCTTCTTTGCTAAACAATTGATACAAACCATCGATAGAAATTCCGATAGAGCCAGGAGTACTTCCACTTGGGTTCATCATTACCAAATTAGAAATATCTTTCCATTTTAGTTTAGTGCTGGCTTCTGGGCTTTGTAATAATTCGTCGATTTGCTTTTTTACCAGCTCCAATCGCTTATCTCTTACCACCACTTCTCTCAAGGCAATGGCATCTTGTTTTAAGAAAATGATAGGCTCTGCCTTTACCCCATCAAACACAATTCCTGTCATTTTATAGCCTACCGATGATACTTTTATCGAATCTCCTTTGGCAGCTCTGAGTAAAAAATTTCCGTTTTCTCCAGTTTTGGTTATTTGACGAGAGTTTTTATTCACTACCGTAGCGGACGGAATTGCTTTTCCAGATTGTGCATCAACAATTTTCCCTAAAACATACACTTGTTGCCCATAAGATTTACAAGCAAAAAAAAACAATATACCAAGAACAATGCGGGTATTAACACTGAATGAAAAGGGAATCATTTATCAAAATTTTAGATTGATATAAAACACTAAACAATTTGACCATTCACGATGACGTAAATAGGTTCATTATTTTTTGCCAAAACAAAATTGGCGGGTTCATCCAATATAACTTCTTTGTTGGCAAGGTATTGCTCTGTCAAGCCATATTTTTCGATTAATGCTGGAAAATCCGCTAAAGGTTTCACTTCCAAATCTGTGGCATCTATCTCTTTTATCCCCCAAAAAGTAGATAAATCTCCCAAATCCTCGACGGTACTAGACAAAATGAAATCTGTGGCATTATTGATATTTTTTTCAGATAAATTAATGCCAATATCTTTTCTGATGGATTTTTCACCATGCACAAAAGTCGCATTTCTGATGAGGAAATCGAATAGAAATTTTTCATTATTAGGAATATTTTCATACGCCTCCAGCTGAAATTGAAGATATGTTTTTTCGGCAATGGCTTGTAAACCGTTCAGGATAGCCACAAAATTGAGTCTTCTGATGGTTTGTTTCTCCACATCATCTTTGTATCCTCCCGACTCAATTAGAATCAGGCTACTTCCCCAGAGGGCTATATTATCGCCAAAAGCCCGAGGCTCATGGGCATCGTTCCATTTACCGATATGCCCGGGTATAAATTGACCCATACACTCGCTCATCCCAACAATTACTTGCATTGCTTTCGTTCTAGCTTCATTCCAATCTTGAGGAAAATTATAAGACGTTGCCAAAAAAGAAATCGTTGCTTGTTTTTCAGACATTCCGGCACTATACCTAATTCCTTGGTCATGAAGATTGAACGAAAACTCAGGTTTCAACTCGTCTTGGAGTTTTTTGAGCAATTGTGCCTCGGGAGTCACAAATCGAAGGGCATCTCGATTCATATCTATATCTAATGCCGTACGTCTTTGGAATCGTTCTGCTCCATCAGGATTCAGCATCGGAACAAAATACAAGGTACATTCTTCCAAAATTTTAGCTTTTAAAGCTATAAATTCATCGTTTTTTTCTTCAAAAAAGCGAAAAATATCCATCATTGCCATGGTTGCAGTAGCCTCATCACCGTGCATTTGCGACCAAAGCAATACTTTTGTTTTGCCAGAACCTATTTTTACTTGATAAATAGCTCTATTTTCAAAAGAAAACCCAATAGTTTCTACTTCAAAGGGCAAATTCTCTACTATCGGAACAATATCTTGATGCTTGAATCGTCTTTTGGTTAGGCTTTTTTCTTTATAAAATTCATGCTTTTGGAATAATTCTTTAGATAAATCTGGAAAAAGACTCTTGATATGGCACGACATATATTCTTCAATAATTAATAAAATGATAATAATTTGTTTACTATTCGGCTTTCCACTGCTTAAACGGCAATGTAGAAAGCTGAGAATTATAATATTTTTTCTGTCCAGTAACTTCTGTACCCACCCAATCAGGGTTTAAAAATTGTTCAGTTTCATTATTCAACTCGATTTCAGCCACAATCAAGCCCTGATTTTCTCCTAGAAACTCATCTATTTCCCAAATTTTTCCTGCAAATTCAAGCGTATATCTTATTTTTTCGATGCTTGTAGTGGCGAAAGAATCCAATAATTCTCGGGCATCATCAGTAGGAATTTCATACTCAAATTCTGCCCGACTAGCCCCTTCGGACTTGCCCTTGATGGTAAGAAAAGCAGTATTTTCTGTTAGGCGAACCCTGATAGTTTTTTCGGGATTAGTAACAATATATCCTTGTCGGTAAAAATCTCCCTTGGGCTTTTGAGACGCTTGCCACTTCTCTTTATTTACTAAAAATTTACGTTCGATTTCTATTGCCATTTTTCTAAAATAATTGCAAATTTACCAATAAGAAGCACATTTTTTCAGAAAGTATCCAAATTAATACAATCCTCATAAGAAAAAAACATTTCGTTTTAAAGATTTAACATTGGCTTAATATATCTAACGTTTATTTAACCTTACCTTTGTACAAAAATATTGCTGTATAAAAACGCTGAAATTTTAACAAAGCAAAGAATATGAGTATTGCTCACCGAGTTTTAGTAGTAGATGATGAAGCGGATATTGTGGAGCTTTTGAGCTATAATCTTGAAAAAGAAGGCTATCAAGTGGCAACAGCCCACGATGGCAAAAAAGCTCTGGAAGTTGCCAAGGAGTTTTTGCCAGAATTGGTCATTCTGGACATTATGATGCCTTTCCTCGATGGAATTGAGGTTGGGCGAATTTTGCGTGCCACCCCCGAACTAAAAAATACCTATATTTTATTTCTCACTGCCCGTTCGGAAGAATATTCAGAAGTTGCAGCTTTTGAATTAGGAGCAGATGATTATATCAACAAACCCATCAAGCCAAGGGCATTGATGAGTAGAATCAATGCTTTCTTTCGGAGAGAATCACAAAAAACCGAACCAAGCGATAGCCTTGAAATTGCGGGCTTGAGCATCAATAAACTCAATTATACTGTCCAAAAATCTGACGGTACTTTATTGGTCTTGCCAAAGAAAGAGTTTGAATTACTGTTTTTTTTAGCTCAACACCCCAATAAAGTATTTACAAGAGATGAGATTTTACAGAAAATATGGGGGGCAGATGTTTATGTTGTCGAACGAACCATTGATGTACATATTAGAAAAGTACGAGAAAAAGTCGGGGATAAATTTATCAAGACCCTCAAAGGCGTAGGATATATGTTTACCGATGAAGATTAATGTTTTCTTGAATTAAGAAAATCGTTAATTTTATTACATTTGTCTAAAAAATTAAAGATGTCGTTTAGTCCTCGAATCATTGCCTTTTTTCTGGCGATTGTCATTACAGCCGTTTCCATCATATTCTTGAGTTTTGTACCAGGAGTGACAGCAGGGATGATTTTTGTGGTGGGTGTGGCTTGCTTTTTCAGCACTTTTTTCTTCGTTTTTTATACCATTGATATTTTGGTTTTTCGGGAAGTGGAGCAAATTTACAAAACCATACAAAAACTCAAGATTAAAGATTTTGACATTTCCCGAAGGAATCTCTTGAAAAGTGTCAATCCGATTAAGAAACTTAATTCAGAAATTTCTGTTTACGTCACAAAAAAGCAAAACGAAATAGAAGAATTAAAGAAAATGGAAGTATTTCGGAGAGAATTTTTGGCAGATGTTTCGCACGAACTAAAAACTCCTATTTTTGCTGCCCAAGGTTTTATTCATACCCTCATTGATGGAGCAAAAGACGACCCACACACGCTCGACAGATTTTTGAATAGGGCAGCCAAAAGCATCGATGCGTTAGATGCCTTGGTTCGAGATTTGGTGACCCTTTCGCAAGTGGAGAAAGGTGACTTGAAAATGCACTTCGAAGTCATTGACCTCAAGCACATCACCGAAGAAATATTCGAGCAATTGGAGAATAAAGCTCAAAAACGAGGAGTTATCCTTAAAATTAAACCCAAACACCTCGAGAACGCATTTGTGAAAGCCGACCGTCAACGAATGACTCAGGTGATTACAAATCTAGTAGATAATGCCATCAAGTATGGAAAAGAAAATGGAAAAGTGATTGTCGAATTGGAAGAAGAAAAAAAGAATTTTCAGGTTTCAATTCATGACGATGGCCCAGGGATTTCGCCCGAGCATTTATCAAGAATTTTTGAAAGATTTTACAGAATCGACCGCAGTCGCTCCCGAGATACAGGCGGAACAGGCTTGGGGCTAGCGATTGTCAAACACATTCTCAATGCCCATCATTCCAAAATTTCTGTATCTAGTAAAATTGACAAAGGAACTACATTCACCTTTAAACTACCAAAAATCGTTGAAACTTCAAATAATTTCATTGAATCAAGCATTTAAAAGCTTAACTTTGCAGAAAAAACGATACAATGGAGTTTGATTTAGATATTTTTGAAGAAAAAGAGTCCCCTAAATTCAGAAATGCCCCTAAAAAAATAAATTTTAAAGACATCATTCTCTTCGAAAATGAAGATTATGTTCTTATTAATAAACCACCTTACCTTTCAAGTTTAGACGAACGAACGCAAGATAAGCAACAAAGTATCCTTCGTTTGGCAAAAGAATATAGTTCGGATGCACAACTTTGCCATCGATTAGACAAAGAAACTTCGGGGGTTTTGGCAATTGCCAAAAATCCAGCAGCTTATCGAAGCCTTGCGATGCAATTCGAAGCCCGAGAAGTTACCAAGCGTTATCATGCTGTTACGAATGGCATTCATAGCTTTGAAGGAGTATCTGTTTATTTACCGATTGCCCAACTTCGAGATGGGACTGGGGTAAGAATAGACCGAGAAAAAGGAAAATTGGCAGAAACCATCTTCAATACCCTCAAAGTATATCGTCGCCATACTTTGGTAGAATGTATGCCTATTACAGGTCGAATGCACCAAATCAGGGTTCATTTACAATGTTTGAAAGCATCCATCGTTTCAGACCCCATGTATGGAGGAGAGGAGATTTATTTATCCCAATTGAAAAGCAAAAATTTCAATCTAAAAAAAGGAACAGAAGAAGCACCCCTCGTCAGTAGAGTTGCTTTGCATGCTTATTCCTTAACATTTAGGTTAATGAATGGAGAGATAATTACGATTGAGGCTCCTTATCCAAAAGACTTCAATGTGGTGGTGAAGCAATTGGAAAAATTTAGTTAATGTATTTTTTCAATAGCGTTTTGAGCAATTTTTTCTTCTAATAAACGAACCTGAATTTGTAAAGATTTGATTTCTGAGTCTTTACTCGAAACAATTTGCTTGACTAACTGAAGCTGGATATATAGCCCTTCTATTTGTTGATTAAGCAACTTGTTTTGAAATTCTAGTTGTTGCAAGTTTGTTTCAATTTCTTGAAAATGAGTATCTTTTTGAGCCTTCTCAGGCTCTACAAACGCATATTTTTTTAAATCAAGCTCCTCAATATTTCTAAAATCTTTCGACCGAAAGTCATCAATTGTGATGCCAAAGAAATCACTGATTTTTTGACAAATATCCAAAGGAGGAAAAGTCTTCCCTACTTCATAATCCGCCACAGCACTTTTACTGATTCCAAGAATTTTACCCAAGTTTTCTAAAGTAAGTTTTCCTTTTTTTCTCAATAATCGCAGATTAACACCGAATTGATTCTCCATCACAAAGTTTAAGGTTGTTTTTTTACGGCAATTTAATCATTTCATTAAAGATTAAAAATCGTTTTTTCTGAATATTCTTAGCCAAATTCATTTTATCCAATCTTTATTTCTTCTCGAAAAATCTATATTTTTCCAAATTTATGGAAAAATATAGATTTAATAAAAAAAATTCAAAAAATAATGGAAAATATTTCCATAAATTTGGAATAAACATTTCTAAGTATTTATATTTGCAAAAGTTTCATTCTCTTACATTCATTTTAATATGCGTCTTTTAAAAATAATTTTATTAGCAGTTCCATTGGCAATGAACATCGCACAAGCCCAGATGCCTCATGATGCCATCTACATGCCTGCCCGAAGCACTTGCTTTGCCTTGTCGTACGGCAATCATTCATGGTCTAATTATTGGGAAAACTCTCTCAAACGTGAAAACTTCAATCTAGGCAAAGTTAGCACAGAAAGCATAGGCTTAATGGCTGCTGTTGGATTGAACGAACGCACCAATCTTATTGTATCTTTGCCTTATATCCAAACAAAAACCTCCGCTGGCAATTTATTGGGACAAAAAGGGCTACAAGATGCCTCTTTTTGGGTAAAATACAAGTTGAATCCAAACAAAGGAAAGCTAAATGTCCATGCGATTGTTGGAGCCTCTACCCCTGTAAGCAAGTATGTACCGGATTTTCTTCCTCTTTCGATTGGCTTGGGAGCCAAAACCTTAGAAGCTAGAGCTTTGGCACATTATACCCATAAAAATTTATATGTTACGGCTCATGCAGGCTATACTTTACGAAGCAAAATAAGCATCGACCGAGATGCCTATTTTGCCTATAATCAGGTCATCAACACAAACCGTGTAAATGTACCCGATGCCATAAACTTTGCCCTAAGAATTGGATATTTAAAGAAAGCACTTCAAGCAGAAGCCTTTATTGAAGATTTTTCTTGTATCAAAGGCGACTATATTCGCCGCAATGACATGCCATTCCCTACCAATAAAATGCAATTTACCACCGTGGGGGCATATATCAAGTATCAACCTAAATTAATAGGTTTTAATGCCCGAATTTCGCAAGTCACCAACGGAAAGAATATTGGTCAAAGCTTTGGCTTCTCTGCTGGTCTCCTTTATCAATTCAACTATTTCAAAAAATAATACTCGATGAAATCATTTTACAAAATACATCTTTCCAATTTACTACTAATTGCTTTACTATTTTTAGGCAATTCTTGTGACGAACCCGTAAAAAACGAAAACTTAGAAGCATTCACACCTGTTAAATTAGATGAAAATGCTGGTTCGTGGAAAACATACATTTTATCCTCTCCCGATGAAATAGGCATAGATGCTCCAAAAGCAAGCAATTCACCGGAATTTACCCAAGAACTTAGTGATTTGGCAAAAACCACCGAAAGCCTAAACGATGAACAAAAAAGTGCCATCGTCTATTGGGGAGCAGGCTCTGTCTATCGTTGGAGTGAAATTGCAAGAGAATTGGCAGCAAGATACAACCTTGCCCCAGCATCAAATGTCGAGGGGAAATATCCCATTCCTGACCCACTCAATCCTTTGGCAGACCCTAAGTTTCCGTTTGCCAATCCACCCTATACAGCTCGAATGTTATCTTATTTGAACGTCGCTCAATACGATGCACTTGTAGCAACTTGGCACTATAAAAAATTATATTTCAGAAAATCTCCTTCAAAATATAATTCTAATATCAAAATAGCCTTGCCTGTCAATGAATTATCATCTTATCCTTCCGAATCAGCGGCTGTTGCAGAAGCCTCTTTCACTGTGCTATCGGCTATGTTTCCGGGAGAAGTACCCTTTTTGACCCAAAAACTAAACGAAGCAAAAAGTGCTTCTGTTTGGGCAGGTATCAATGTACCCAGTGATATGACAGCTGGAGCAACTTTAGGTAAAAGTACAGCAAGTAAAGCATTGGCAAGAGCCAAAACAGATGGAATGGGAGCCGCAAACAACCAATCTCTCGTACCTTCTCAAATGGAAAAAGCAGTACAACGAGGAATCAAAAATCCGTGGGTAAGCCAAGAAATGCCAGCAAGACCACCTATGTTGCCTAATTACGGAGCTGTTAAAACTTGGAATTTGGACAGAGAAACGCTTGAAAAAATCAGACCACAACTTCCTTATATTGTAGGTTCGGCAGAATGGCAAAAAGATTTAGATGAGTTGAAAAGTATCCAAAAAAATCAAACAAGAGAGCAAGCTCGCATTGCTAATTATTGGGCAGATGGAGCAGGAAGCTACACACCTCCAGGACATTGGAACAGAGAAGCCTCTAATTTATGTCTAAGTAAAAAATACAGCGAAGTGGCTACCGCCAGAGTCATGGCATTGGTAAGTACCTCTTTGATGGATGCAGGAATTGCTTGTTGGGATACAAAATATTATTATTATACTCCTCGTCCGCAGCAGTTTGGGCTAAAAACATCTGTCGGTTTACCGAATTTCCCGTCTTATACCTCAGGACACTCTACTTTTTCGGCAGCGGCGGCAGAAGTACTCAGTGCCTTATTTCCTGAAAAAAGTACCGAGCTAAAAGATAAGGCGAAAGATGCCTCCGATTCGAGGGTTTATGGGCTTATCCACTTTAGGGTTGATTGTACGATGGGATTGGTTCATGGAGCCAAAATCGGACAATATGCTATTGACCGTGGCAAGGCAGATAATTCAGGCTATTGACATTCATAGTTTTAGAAAAAAGAGTGATTAAATAAATAAAATGCTCAGAGTCCTTGACTCTGGGCATTTTCTATTTTGTCTGCCCAAACAATACGCTATTTCAAAAAAAACAATATTAATTCGATTTGTATTAGAAGGTTTTAAAGCGGTTGTGTATTTTTGTAAAAAAATCCCCAAGAAAATGTCTATGCTTCGATGTTGTTGCTTGTAGTTTGTCGGTTTGTGTCAATTGATTGGAATTTTTCAGCCATTTTTTTCGACAATAAACCCATTACGTTTTACCCCAAACAAATCATATTTCTATATATATGCAAAACCTTAAAATTTATAATACACTTTCTCGTAAAAAAGAACTTTTCCAATCAATCATCCCCAACCATGTTGGCATGTATGTATGTGGGCCGACTGTGTATAACAATGTACACTTAGGGAATGTACGGACATTCTTAACCTTTGATGTTCTTTACAGATATTTACAGCACATCGGCTATAAAGTCAGATATGTAAGAAATATTACAGACGTAGGGCATTTGGTTGGTGATGGCGATGAAGGAGAAGATAAAATTGGCAAAATGGCAAAGCTTGAAAAACTTGAGCCTATGGAAATTGTCCAACGATATACCAACGATTTTCACCAAGTTTTGGAGCAATTCAATTTCCTATCTCCTAGCATTGAGCCTACTGCCACTGGGCATTTAATAGAACAAATAGAAGCTGTTAAAATATTAATTGACAAAGGATTAGCGTACGAATCAAATGGCTCTGTCTATTTTGACATTAATCAATATAATTCTCAAGGGAATGATTATGGAAAACTTTCTGGAAGAATTTTAGAAGATTTACTCAATGAAACTCGTGAACTTGACGGTCAAGCAGAAAAAAGAAACCCTCTTGATTTTGCCATTTGGAAAAAGGCAAATCCCGAACACATCATGCAATGGCCAAGCCCTTGGGGAATGGGTTTTCCGGGCTGGCACTTAGAGTGTACTTGTATGAGTAGCAAATACCTTGGGGCTTCTTTTGACATCCACGGTGGCGGAATGGATTTGAAATTCCCGCACCACGAGTGTGAGATTGCACAAGGGGTAGGTATTTCGGGAAAAGAACCTGTCAAATATTGGATGCACTCGAATATGCTAACTGTAAATGGGCAAAAGATGTCTAAATCTCTTGGCAACTCATTTCTTCCAGCAGAGCTTTTTACGGGCAATCACCCACTACTAGAACAAGCATTCAGCCCAATGACAGTAAGGTTTTTCATGCTACAATCACAGTATCGTAGCACATTAGACTTTTCAAACGATGCTTTGAGAGCGGCACAAAAAGGTTTCCGAAGACTAATCAATGGATTAAGAATTGCTAAAACCCTGACCTTTACTCCATCAGAGACTAGCATCGATGAAAAGAAAAAATTAGACATTGAGAAGTCAATTCAAGCTTTTTATGATGCCATGAACGACGACTTGAATACGGCGGTGGCTATTGCCCAACTTTACAACCTACTCAAATATGTCAATATGATTTATATGAATCAACTCCAACCTTCGGCAATTGGAGAAGATACTTTCAACTTATTAATTGAGAAATTTGTATTATTTATTGAGCAAATTTTAGGACTTAAAGAGGAAAAAATGGGCGATTCTGATGCTGTTTTGCATGGAATGTTGAATCTTTACAGAGAATACAAAGCCAACCAACAATACGACAAAGTAGATGAAATAAGAGCTTATTTCAAAGCCAACAACATGGCAATCAAAGATATGAAACATAGAATTGATTGGGCTTGGGAAGAATAAACATTGCTCTAAAAGTACATTTATGAATCAAAAATAAGGTTAATTACAAGACTTAACCTTATTTTTTATGTCTCCAAGTAAAAAACAACATTATACCAAAACCGGCAAGCAACATGAGATGAAAAGGCAATAGATTGAATATTTTCAAGGTATATTCATAATAAACAACTATTAAAAAATAAATAAACAAAAACAACTCACCCAACACATTCAACCCAAGCACGTTTTGCAAATATTTATTTTTTTTCCAAGCCAAAGCCCCTGATTGAATATTAAATTTGGGGGTTCGAACAAATGGTGTCTTTTTCCCTACCCACGCCTCCAATACTGCCAAGCTATTGCTCCAAGATAAGCCCATCATCATTATCAAAAACAATGGAAATCTTATCAAAAACTTAAAAAATCCGAGTTTTTTTCTCCTAAAGGGTATCCAATAAAAATATGCCAACACAAACCAACTGATTTGAAAATAGTATAAAATAGGAGAAAATGCCTGTAAAAACGAGATTTTATCAATCAAAAAGAACAAAGGAAAACTCAAAACCCCTATCAACAAGAGCATCACAAAAATCGAACTATTGGCAAGATGATAAAAACCATGAAGTTTGGTACTCATCGAAATATTCGGATGAGCGACTAATTTTTGATAATTTTTGAGCAAACACTCCGCTGCACCTTTCGTCCAACGATATTGTTGTGCTTGCACGGCATGCATCGACACAGGCAATTCTGCGGGACAAACCACCCCTTCCAAATAGACAAACTTCCAGCCCTTCATTTGGGCACGATAGCTCAAATCCAAATCTTCTGTCAATGTATCTGCCGACCACCCACCTGCATCGATAATAGTCTCCTTTCTCCAAATTCCTGCCGTTCCATTAAAATTAATAAAACTTCCCATGGTATTTCGTCCGACTTGTTCAATCGAGAAATGAGCATCTAAGCCAAATGCTTGTAATTGTGTGAGTATCGAAAAATCTTCGTTCGTATGTCCCCATTTAGTCTGCACAACTCCCACCATTTTATCATCAAAAAAGGGGATTGTTTGCATCAAAAAGTCTTTTGGAGGCCGAAAATCTGCATCAAAAATAGTAATAAAGCTCCCTTGAGCCATTTTCAAACCATATTCCAACGCCCCCGCTTTGTATCCAATTCGACTTTCTCGGCGGATATGTTTTGCCAAAATCCCTCTGTTAGAAAATGCCTCAATTCTCGAAGAAATGACATTACTTGTTTCATCAGAAGAATCATCTAAGAATTGTATTTCCAATAGATTTTTAGGATAATTTATCTCTAAAATCGCATCAATTAAGCCATCAACCACATAAAATTCGTTATATACCGGCAATTGAATTGTCACAAAGGGAAGTGTATTAGGATTTGAAGTAGTATTAGAAATAGATATTTTAGCAGCTCTTTTGTAATAAAATATAAGACTAATCTGTACCAAACTATAAGAAAACACAAAAAAAGTAGCCATTAGGTACACAATGGCTGCTATGGTCGCTAATAGGGAGAAGAACATTACAAATACTTAAAAATTGTCCATAAAATTTTATATCCCGCCATCACAGTTCCCCTAATCGTACCCGAAACTTTGGAGTACCCGATTCGCTTTCGATAATTGACAGCCACTTCTGTCGATTTCAGCTTCATTTTAGCTGCTTTTAACTGCATTTCTACCGTCCATCCATAAGTTTTATCCTGCATTTTTAATTGTTTGAGAGCCTCCATTCGAATGGCTCGGAACGGTCCTAAATCCGTAAATTTTAGCCCATAAAACAAATATAGAAGTTTGGTTGCCAACCAATTACCAAAAATCTGAGGAATTGTCATAGAACCGAATTCCTTGTTTCCCAAAGCCCTTGAACCGATTACCATATCCATATTTTGTTCATAAATTGGTTCGAGCAATAGCGGAAGCTCCTCTGGGAAATCCGAATAATCCGCATCCATAAAGACCAAAATATCTGGATTTTGAGATTCCGCATAAGCAATGCCTTTAAGACAAGCATAGCCATATCCTCTTCGGGGTTCTTCCAATACCCTTGCACCTGCTTGTTGAGCAACTACCGCTGTATTGTCTGTTGAACCATTATTTACAACAATAATTTCAGAAACAATATTTTGGGGAATGTCTTGAATGACTTTGGCGATAGACCCTTCTTCGTTGAGTGCTGGAATAATGACAAAAATACGCATCAAAATATAAATAGAGGGGATAAAAATGGAAAAATCGCCTTATATAGGCGATTTTTCCATTTTATTGTACAAAATTTATTCGTTAGGAATCACTCTCTTTGCATTAGAGAATCTCTTTTGAACCGCATTCCAATCCACAACATTCCAGAAAGAGTCGATATAATCTGGGCGTTTATTTTGGAATTTCAAGTAATACGCATGCTCCCAAACATCTAATCCTAACACAGGAATTCCTTTTTTCTCCGCAACATCCATCAAAGGATTATCTTGGTTTGGCGTAGAAGTAATGAATAATTTTTCATTTTCATCAACACAAAGCCAAGCCCAACCCGAGCCGAATCTGCCAATAGCCGCTTTTTTGAATTCATCTTTAAAATTTGCAAACGAACCCCAAGCTTCATCTATGGCAGCAGCCAATGTGCTTGAAGGCTCACCTCCACCATTTGGCGATAAAATATTCCAAAACAAATCATGGTTAAAATGCCCTCCACCATTATTTCTAACAGGTGCTGGGAACTTGCTGATATTTGCCAACAATTCTTTCAAAGAAAGGCTTTCCATTTCGGTTCCAGCGATTGCATTGTTAAGATTTGTTACGTATGCTTGATGATGACGGTCATGGTGAATTTCCATCGTTGCCTGATCAAAATGAGGCTCTAAAGCATCACTAGCATAAGGAAGTGGTTCAAGTGTATATGCCATTGTTTGTGTTAATTAATTAAATGATAAATAAGAAAATTGTTAAAAAAACGATAACAAACTACCCTCTAAACGCTAATCAATGAATTTATGTTCGCAGTTTTTTAAAAAAATTCTTTAATATTTGCTCACAATCTTCCTTTAAAATCCCGTTTAAAACTTCTGTTTTGGGGTGAAGCATCCTTGGCGTTTGTTTAGAAAAGCCTCTTTTAGTGTCTGATGCCCCAAAAATTACTCGATCGATTTGTGTCCAGAACAAAGCACCCGCACACATGGTACAGGGTTCGAGCGTAACATACAGCGTACAATTTTTCAGGTATTTTGCCCCTAAAAACTGACTTGCCGCCGTTATCGCCAAAATCTCCGCATGGGCAGTTACGTCGTGAAGCAATTCGGTCTGATTATACCCTTTTCCGATAATTTTATTGCCATTCGCAACCACCATTGCTCCGACCGGAACTTCGCCTGCTTCTTCAGCAATCATTGCCAATTCTAAGGCTTTCGCCATGAAATACTCATGCGAATACAAAGGATATTTATTTGCCATTTCTTTTGATTAATGCCCTGCACCACCGCTGAGAGTAAAATCTTCTTCTTTAGCCTTTTTTGCCCGAATGAGTAAAGTCGCCGCCGAAGCTACCAACAACAACACTCCTGCAAAAGTAATGGCATTTCCGGGATTATTGTTCAAAAAATGTTTTAAAATATATCCAAAACTAATCGTTTGTAAGAGCATCGGTATCACAATCATCATATTGATAATTCCCATATATACTCCATAACGCTCTTTCGGAATCTCTCCTACGACAATCAGATACGGAATTCCCATCATACTTGCCCAGCCAATCCCAAAACCTGTTATTGCCGGAAATAACAAATATTTATTTTCTATCATCGGAAATGCGATAAATCCTATACCCGCTAATACCAAACACGCCGCATGTACCATTTTTGGAGAATATTTCTTAGCAAAATGAACCAAACTGAATGCCACCAAAAACATCACAATATTATACCATCCATTTACCAAACCCGACCAACTAACAGCCTCATTATAAGCAGGATTGTTTTGATAATCATTCGTTTTCCAAACCGATTGGGCAATGCTTTTGGAGGAGTTCTGCCAATAACAAAACAAAGCGTACCATTGAAACAAATACACCAATGCCAATTGCCACATAACTTTGGGCATTTCACGAATAGCTGCTGGTATTTCGACAAAAGGAGTAAACAAACTCAATGGTTTTGCCTTCATTTCTTCTATTTCCTCTTCACTCGGTGGAATTTCTGCTGTAGTTCTCATACTCCACCACACAGACCCAATCGAACAAACCGCACCCAAGAAAAACGAGGCATAAATCCAAGTAG
The DNA here is from genome assembly GCA_964444025.1 of uncultured Emticicia sp. Taxonomy (GTDB): domain Bacteria; phylum Bacteroidota; class Bacteroidia; order Cytophagales; family Spirosomataceae; genus Emticicia. Next base: position 9,286 of record CAYUFZ010000016.1, on the reverse strand, counting down.
GCAAAGACCCTGTTTTACCTATAAATATCAATGGAAAAGCAAAAATCGACAAATTCACCAAAGTCTGTCCCAAGCCAGTAAAAAAACTCTGAGCCTGAAAACCCGTCGGTTGCTGTGAAGCATCCAATTTATCTGCAATAAACGCCCGATACGGCTCCATTGCGGTATTATTACCTACATCTAAAATCCAAAGCAATCCAGCTGCCATCCACAATGTACTACTAAAAGGATAAAGCATCAGTGCCAAGCTACACATCAAAGCTCCAACAAAAAAATATGGCTTTCTTCGCCCAAAACGGGGTGACCAAGTCTTGTCTGACATCGCCCCAATAATCGGCTGTATCAAAAGACCCGTCATGGGGCCTGCCAAATTCAAGAGCGGAATTTCATCTGGGCTAGCTCCTAGAAAATCATAAATGGGGTTTACGGCACTTTGTTGCAAACCAAAACTATATTGAATGCCGAAAAAACCAACATTCATATTAATAATTTGAGTAAAACTCAATTTGGGTTTAGAAAAATTCATAGACTCAAGGTTAAAGTAGTGAGCGTGCAAATTAATGGAAAAATTCTATTTTTTCAACGATTATTTACTTTTAAGGAAGGGTGTTCATCTATACCCAATGTATTTAGAATTGGGTTTAGTATTTTTGTACAGATATGAACCTTAAAGAATTTTACTTTTTGCTCCGAAAATTCGGCAGAAAACTTTCCTTTTTGCTTCATTGACCGATAAACTGCCGAATAATTTACATTTTTTTGTTCCCATCCATTCAGTGCCAAATTGCTTTGTACACTTTCTACTGCCCGCTTCAAATTGGAAAAATAAACCACAAAATTCTCCCGTTTCCTCAACTCCGAAATAGAACCGATGTATTCTATTTTGATTTCATAAATGACTGATTGCCTCATTTTTGATAATTGATAAATATTTTGAAAAATAATACAACTATTTTTCAAATGCAAAACTTTTTACAATTTTCAACGTTTTATAATCATGTAGCTCAAATTGCTGTTTATGAAGAAAGCCTCAAGAAATCCTTGAGGCTTTTTTTATTTTCTGCTAAAAATTTCTTAAATAACGAGAATACATCCTTTGCACAAAAAATCTGCTAATTGATAATCGCTGCTGCAAAGAATAAGTTTGCTTTGGCTTTTTCGTATTTTGCTTTCAGGTTTTCAAGCTTGAGTTTCATTTCAATGAGTTTATTTTCACGAGTATTCAACATAAAAATAGTACTTTCTCCCATCAAAAATTTATTTTTCTCAGCTTCTAGTAATTTCTCTTGGTTTAGATTAATAGACAATTGCTGTTGAATTTGCTGTCCAAGGTTGTTTATTTCGTTGAATACCGTTTCAATATTGGTATTAAGCTCCCTTTGGACGATGATTTTCTCAAAATTCAACTCTTTTTGTTTGATTCTGACGGATTGTAGTTTACCCCTTTCTTTTCTCAATAAAACGGGCATCACAAAATCAAATCCAAATTTGTGGTTATTCAGCAAAAAGGCATTGGCAAAGGTATCTTTTTGTGAGTTTATCGGCGAATTTATCAAGTTAAAATTGAAATTCAATTGAGGCTTCAGCAATTCCTTCCTGAACCTCTCTTCAATCGTTAGTTGTTGTTGTTTGAAAGTTATTTTTGTCAATTCTGGATGTGTTTGTAGCAGCGTTGCTTGTATTTCATCTATTTTTTTTCGGTCAATCAATTCGGATACAGAATTTTGAGGAATGATATTTTCGGGTAATTCCAAGGGTTTTTCGTCTGTACTCCAAAGATAGTTCGACAGCACCAAACCTGCATTTCTAAACTCCAATTGGGCTTGTTTTTGTGCCAATTCCCTTTCTTGAAGGGTAATATTAGCCTCCACACTATCGATAGCTGCCAATTCTCCAATCTTACTTCTTTCGCTCAGCAAGTTGAATCTTGTTTCTGCAAGCCGATAGCCCTCTTGTGCTAGTCGTAATTTTTTATGGCTTACATACCACTCCCAATAGTCTTTTGCTGCCGAAAAAATAAATTTATTGACGAGTTTTCTTCGTTCGGCTTCTGCAATTTCGTCCAAGAATCTCGCTTGTAGCAAAGTATTTCTGCGGGCATCAATCAGCAATCCTTGTCCTATTGGCAATGTAATTCCACCAAATAAAAGGCTCGGCGACTCTTCTCCCAACAAACGTATGCCGGCATTTCGTTCGTATCCCCCTTTCAGCTCAATACCACTGTATAAAGGTACTTTCAACACGGTTTCGAAACGATTGTAATAATCTTTTCCCTCGAAGGCTTTTCTATCAAATAAAATCGAAAGCTTTGGGTCAAATAATCCTTGTGCTTGCAAATATTCTGCTTGTGCGGCACTCAGATAAAGATTACTTTGCTTGATAACAGGGTGATTTTTGATAATAATTTCTTGGAAATCTTTGAAACTAAAGATTTCTTCTTTGCTTTGTGCAGAAATTTTATCCAACCCAAGTAAAATAAAAACGATGCTAATAAAATATTTCATTGGTCTGTTTGCTTGTATCGATTGGATTATTTTTCTTTTTTAGTTTTTTCTTTTTTATCAGGTGCTTCTTTTAGACTTGGCGGAAAAGCGTTCAGTTGTCGCCATAATTCATACCAAACAGGCACATTTTCAAGCATAATCCACCCAAAAACGCCCGAACCAATGCGAAGCTCTTTGGGCCATACACCAGAACTTGGCGTAACAAGCAATCTGTAATCCCCATTTTTACTCTCAATCATGTCAATCACTTTTACCTCTCCCTCAAAACTACCTACAGATACAGAAGGCCATACCGAAAATTGAATCGCAGGCCATCCCTCAAACTGCAATCTGGCTTTTCTACCCTCCTGAATCAATGGCACATCCATTGCTTTGACATATAGCTCAACTGCCAAATTCGGATTTAGGGCTTGAAGGCTACAAATAGACTCCGTTTCTTTGAGGGTCTCTCCAATACCTGCTTTCATTGCCTTCACAACATATCCGTCTTGTGGAGCTCGCACAACGTAATAGCCTTGACGAATGCTGACATTGCTTTGCTTGTTGATTAGCTTAGAAAGTTCGGATTGACCATCGGACAATGCTGCAAGAGCAGAACTTCTGTCGGATTGTGCTTTGGCAATTTTTTCAGCATATTCTGCCTGAATACTGTTAAGTTCGATTTGGCTGTTGATTAATTCTTGCTTAGAAATAATCAATTTATTTTGTACCGAATTAAGCTTATTTTGAGTTTCTTGCAACTTTAATTTTCGACTTTCTAAATCATTAAGTGACAAAATACCTTGTTTTTCTTGCGTAAGTCCTCTTTGATAGCGGTCTTGGGCAATTTTTACTTGAAGGCTTTCTGCCTGAACATCTATGCTATCGGCATTGACTTTTGCCTTGTTTTGTTTGATTTTATTTTGTGCCTTTTGAAGACTTAATACTTTGTTTTGTTGGAGGGCTTCTAATTGCTCTTTCAACGCCTCAACCTTGGCTTGATAACCACTGATTGCTCCATTTTTGGCATCGATTTGCTCATTTAAACGGGTTTGAAGTTGTGGGTCAAAATAATCGTCTTTTAATTCCGACAAGACCGCCAAGGTATCGCCTTTTCGAACAATTTGCCCTTCCGAAACATTCCATTTCTCGATTCGCCCAGAGATTACATTTTGAATTTCTTGTGGGCGTTCTGCCGGGTTTAGAGCCGTAACTTGCCCTTTTCCATCAATATTTTGTTGCCAAGGCAAAAATAATATTATGATAAAAACGCCAAAGAAAACCAACATCCAGCGTTTCAATACGTGGCTGGCGGGTGGGGTACTTATCAAATCGTGTAAAAACACTTCGCTCGATTCTTTGAATAAATTTGGAATATTATTTTTTGATAAATTAAGCATATATTTTGTCTTTGTAACGGATGAAAAATGTTTGTGATGACGAATAGACTCAAGCAAGAATTCGTCCGTTTTCGAGTTGTATTATTCTGTCTGAATTTTCTAATATATAAGGATGATTGCTTTCAATGACTAAAGTGCATGGCAAAGCATGAATGTACGTATAAATGTGTTTCAGCTCGTCTATTGAAAAAGTATCAAAACAACTAGACAATATCAAAAGCCTTGGCTTATGTAGCAAACAACGGGCTAAGATTATCTTCGTCTTAAAGCTATCCGAAAGTTGTCGTCCTCCCGAAACAACTGGCGTCTGAAGCCCGTCGCTCAATCTTCCTATGTTTTCTTTCAACAATAAGCCATTCATGATTTCATCAAGCTCCGAGGTGCTGAAACTTCTATTGAGGGTAATATTTTCTAATATCGTTCCGTCAAAAATTGAATCTGGAGATTGGTTTTTCTTGACATACTTGAAAAAATGCTCTTGTTGTATGTCTTTTATAAATATACCATCGTAAGAAATCATGCCTTGGTAATTTGTCAATAAACCCGATAAAATATTCAGTAGGGTTTCTTTTCCCGAGCCGTTTGAACCATTTAACACTATCTTTTCCGATGCTTTGATATTTAGGTCAATGTTTCTCAGGGTGTCTTCCAATCCATCTGAAAATTTGAATTTTAATTGTTTCACTTCTACGGAAATACCACTCTGGCTTGCATTCAGATTTTGCAATACACCTCTGTGTTGCTCCAAAGGTAAATCTGAAATATGCCCGATTTTATCAACGGCTGTCAATAAATCAAATATTGAATCGAAGGATAACAGAATTTTTTCAACCGAACTGACCACCAACACAATCACAATCTCAGATGCAACAAATTGACCGATGGTGATTTGCAAATCAATCACCAAATAAGTACCCAAAATTAATAAACCTCCAGTGACCAAAACCTTAAAAAACACCGCATTGTAAAACAATACCAGCAAGTAATTATAATATTTTTTTCTGTACTTTAAGTAATTGCTGATTAAATATTCCATTTTTTGAATAGGAAATGCCAAATTATCCGAAAGCTTGAAAACAGGAATCATTCGGGCAATATCTTGCAGCCAATACGCAATTTTATATTTGTATTTGGATTTGATAATATTGGCATCTAACAATCGTTTGGCATAGATTCGAACCACCAGCCAAATCAACAATACGGTTAAAATAGCAAAACCTATAAACAATGGGTGATAGGCAGAAAGCAACAATAAACCAAAAATTATCTGAATACTTGCCGCCGTTACGTCGATAAGGATTTTGGGCAATGTTTTTTGTATGGTGATGATATCGAAAAATCGGTTCATCAATTCTGGAGGGTAGAAACTCCTGAGGGCTTCTGGCTTGATGTTTGTAATCCGATAGGTATATTCAAAAGCAGATTTGGCAAAAAGGCGTTCTTGCAAATACTCTACAATGGTTAATTGCATAATTTGCATCACACCCGACAAAATTAAGCCCAACAAAACGACCCCAATCAATATATATATCGAACTAAAAAACACACCGCTCTGAACCAAACCAATGATTGCCTGTATTCCCAAAGGTAGGCTCAAACTGATTGTTCCGATTAAGATGGCATATACATAAATCGAAAGGATGTCTTTTCGTTCAAATTTAAGCATCTGCATCAATCGATGAAAAGGAGTGGCGTGTTCAACCTTTTGCTCTTTTTTTTGAGCAATATTATCAATTTTAAAAAATGTAAATAATCTTGATGTACCAGGTTTGAGCTGTATCGGGGCGGTTGTTTGCCACTGAAAAATTGGGGTGGCTTTTTTGGTCTGTTTCTGCTCTATAAAAATAAGTTCTCCAATATGATTGACATAAAAAAAAGGATTTGGGTTGTTTTGACTTAAATCCTTGATTTGTTGGTATTCGACATCATTTTCAATCAAAATAATTCCATTTTTCTGCAACCACAATCGGATGGTATCAATCTGATTCTCGAAATAAATACTTTCAGGATCAAGCCTACATTCATTTTTGGGAAGCTCGAAGCTATGGGCAATTTTCTCTACTAGTTTCTCTAATGATTGATTCGTCATAAAGTATATTTTTGTTATTTCAATTCTGAAAACGAAAAATCAGATTAAAAAGTTTTAATCTGACAGAAAATTATTTAGAATTGGACTAAATAGAGTTAAGCAATGTTTTTATCTTTAATACCAAGAAATGGCAGCCAATTTTCCTCAACATTTCCAGCAAAATCTCTTAAAAACATAACAAAACTGGGTTTAAATGGCTTTTTTGCTAATGAAAGCCCTGCTTCTTCTGGCGTACGGTCGCTTTTTCGAGAGTTACATCGGTGGCATGCCGTAACTAAATTTTCCCAATTGCTTTTCCCTCCTTTGGATTTTGGGATGACGTGGTCGAGGGTTAAATTGTCTTTACTTCCACAATACACACACTTGAAACCATCTCGCCTGAATACATTTTGCCTATTGAGCATCACTCCTTTGAAAGGAAGGCTTACGTAATGAGTAAGACGAATGACGGAAGGAAGTGGGTATGTTTTACTGACGGTACGAAGGACTCCTTTGGATGAATCTGAAACCAGCTCGGCTTTGTTGAGGTAAACCAATAAGAAGGCTTTGGGAACTGTACAAACACTTAAAGCACTATAATCGGCATTTAATACTAAAACTTTCCTGCTCATAAAGAATTAAAAGATTAGTGTACAAGTCATTACGATAGCAAATTTAGGGTTTTATTCAAATTTTCCTAATGTTTTGCTATTATTTAATTCTTAATATTTTTGTTTTGTTAGGTTTTTTGTTCATTTTTGAAAAAGAACTTATTTGAATTTTATGCTTGCGGCAAAAATGACGTATCTTCGTTGCAATGGCTCAATAAATTTGGCAATCAGCGACAAAATGAATTATTTGAGCCAATTTTGCCCCATAAAAAAAGTCAAATCAGATTCAATTGATTGATTAATCCAAAACTTTAACATAAATGAAAGGGAAAATTTTGATAGCTACCCCTTTTTTGGGGGATAAAAATTTTGAAAGAAGTGTGATTCTGATTTGTGAACACAGCAATCAAGGGGCGTTCGGATTGATTATGAATCAATTAACTAATCTTAAATTGGACGATGTCGTAGAAAATATTTATGGTGATTTTGATTTGCAGTTGGGCGGGCCTGTCGAGCAAAATTCGCTTCATTACATTCATACGCTTGGCGACGAGATTGACGGAAGTATTCAGGTGGCAGAAGGGGTATATTGGTCGGGAAATTTTGAACAAATAAAGACTTTTGCCAATATTGGAAAACTAAAAGAAAAAGACATAAAGTTTTTTGTCGGATATGCAGGTTGGGGCGGAAATCAATTGGAAAATGAGCTAAAACAAGACGCTTGGATTGTCTCGAATTTATCTGCTCATTTGCTCTTTGAAATTCCCGCAAAGGAAGCTTGGCGGGAATTTCTGAAAAGAATGGGGGGAGAATTTAAGGCTTTAGCAAATTATCCGATAGACCCTCGGCTTAATTAATTTTTCCTTTTCCATAAATAATCGCTCCCGGACGGGCAAGGGTATGTTTGCCATTCTTAATGACAGACTCGCCATTTACCAATACATGGCTAATGCCACTCGAATACGCATGGGGCTTGTCGAAGCTTGCTTGGTCTTGAATGATATTCTCATCAAAAATGACAATATCCGCCGCAAATCCCTCTCGGAGCAATCCTCGGGTTTCGATATTGAATCTTTGAGCAGGAAGTGATGTCATTTTCCGTATGGCATCTTCTAAGGTTATCACCCGTTTTTCACGAACATACTTTGCCAATACCCGTGCATTTGAGCCATATCCTCGGGGGTGTGGAACATTTTTATTCATCTCAATCACACCAGCATCAGAGGCAATCATCGTCAAAGGATTTTTGATAATTCTGCTTACATCTTCTTCGCTCATTTTATGAAAAATCATTTGAGCCCCTCCCTTATCTACCATGTCCATGATAAGCTCAGCTTCTTGTTCCATGGTATTTTTCCTCCCCAACAAACGATTGATTTCTGTGATATTTTTACCATTTAAAGTCGAATCTGCTCGAAAACGTGCCACAAAAGCATAATCATAGTTTTTGCGTTTATCTGCCCGTAAATTTTTCAGCATTTCTTCTCGAATTTGCATTCTAATTTGAGGATTTGTCAAGCGGGCATGAATCATAGAATCACCGTCTGATAATGCCCATGACGGAAGCATCGTTCCCATGTTCGTACTGCTCGCCGTATAAGGATATTGGTCTATATTCACATCAATTCCTTCCAATCGAGCTTTTTCTACCAATTGGAGTGTTTCGGTGCTTTTATTCCAAAGGGGTTTACTAGAAATCTTGAAGTGCGAAATTTCAACAGGAATCTTGGCTTCTCTGCCAATATTAATCGCTTCTTCGATGGCATCATATACTTTTGAACCTTCATCTCGAATGTGCGAAACATAAATACCGCCGTATTGGGCAGCAATTTTCGCCAATCCGACCACTTCTGGTGTTTTAGAATAAGTTCCGGGAATGTAAATCAAACCTGTGGCTAAGCCCACAGCTCCATCCACCATAGCTTGAGCCACCAAATTTTCCATGGCGGCTTGTTCCTTAGCGGTAGGGTCTCGAAAAACATTCATCATCACTTTTCTTCGAACGGTATTGTGTCCGATAAGAGAACCAACATTGACACTCGTACGAATGCCTTGTAATTCTCGAAAATAATTTGCCAAATTAAGTTCCGAGCCTCCGCAATTACCAGTAATGATACTCGTCACACCGTCATAAATAAAATTATCGGCAGTAGGCAACTTTTGTAGGGCTTCTTCTACGTGGGTATGGACATCGATAAAACCCGGACAGACAATTTGGTTCTGAGCATCGATAATGTCAGTGGCATTTGTTTGAGAAAGTTTGCCGATTGCTACTATTTTGCCATCTTTAATTCCTAAATCGGCATAAAACCAAGGATTGCCACTTCCGTCAATGAGGCGACCATTGCGAATAATTATATCAAATGTTTGTGAAATACCCGAATACGACAAAACAATAAAAAAAGCTAAAAACCCGATTTTTTGGAGCAGAAGTGCCTGTGAAAATTTCATGAGATGAATGGTTGAGATTGATTCTTAAATTTACGTGATATTTCAGAAAATACCTCAAAAATGAAATAATTATCTGAAAAATACCTATAAAGCTGTCTTTTTGCATTAATTTGCAGGATTATTTATCAACAAATCAAAAAATAAAGCATTGATGGAAAAGGAAATGAACACATTTGAAGCATTTGATTTGAACAGACAACTGCTGAATGCAGTAGAAGAAGCAAGCTATTCGATACCGACACCGGTACAGCAAAAAACAATCCCTATGATTAT